>JALUWE010000535.1 GCA_027019845.1 Anaerolineales bacterium
GATCGCCTACATTGTGGACATCAACCCGCGCAAACAGGGGAAATTCGTGGTCGGGCTGGGGCAGGAGATCGTCCCGCCGGAATTTTTGCGCCAATACCGGCCCGAGGTGGTGATCATCATGAACCCCAATTACCGGGAGGAGATCGCCGGGCAGTTGGCGGAATTGGGCGTGCAGGCCGAAATCCTGCTGGCGTAAGAAATCGCCCAAAAATGGCCGGAAGGGGTGGCATTTTCGATGAATTTGAAGTAAGATTGTGGTATCTGTCACAAGAGAGACCGCGGTTCGGCGGTCAAAGGAGAATCCCAAATTCGAGGAGAATGAAAAATGTCACATCGAAAAAAACTCACCCTTCTCACCCTGTTCGTGTTACTCGCGCTGGCGCTGGCAGCCTGTGGCGGCGGCACCGCCGGTGGCGGCGAGGGCGGCGGCGCAAACGGTGGCGAAGAAGCTGCCAGCACAGTGGGCGATGCCGCGGCCGGGAAAGCGCTCTTTGAGCAAAGTATGCTCGGCTCTCAGCCGGGGTGCATCACCTGCCACTCCCTGGAGCCGGACGCCGTGATCGTCGGCCCCTCGCTGGCCGGGATCGGCAGCCGCGCGGCCACCCGCGTGGAGGGTATGTCCGCCGAGGAGTACATCCGCCAATCCATCGTCGAACCGGATGCCTACGTGGTCGAGGGCTTCGACCCGGGGGTGATGGTTCAGGTGTTTGGCGAGGAATTGAGCGAACAGCAGATCAACGATCTGGTGGCGTACTTGTTGACCTTGAAGTGATCGAAGACCAAAAATCGAAAAGCCCCCGGTGAACATGCCGGGGGCTTTTTTCTGATCCGTGCGTTCAGACGCCGTCCTGAATGTCCTTCTCCATGCGGGCGATCAGTTCAGGCACGGGCATGGCGGGCAGCCGTTCGCCGGAGCGCAGCCGCGGGGCGACCGTGCCGCTTTCCATCTCCCGATCCCCGACTACCAGCATGTAGGGGATTTTTTGCTTTTGCGCGTCGCGAATTTTGGCGTTCATGCGGTCGCTGCTGTCGTTGACTTCGACGCGCAGGCCGGCGGCTTTCATCTGTTCGGCCACCTGGCGGGCGTATTCGTTGTGCCGGTCCGCGATGGGGATCAGCACCGCCTGCACCGGGGAGAGCCAGACCGGGAAGGCCCCGGCAAAGTGCTCGATCAGCACAGCCATGAATCGCTCGGTGGTGCCGGTCACGGCGCGGTGCAGCACCACCGGGGTGTGTTCTTTGTTGTCCTCGCCCACGTAGGTCAACCCCAGGCGCGCGGGCTGGATGAAATCCACCTGGATGGTGGAGAGCTGCCACTCACGGCCTAGCACGTCTTTTGCCATGAAGTCGGCTTTGGGCCCGTAGAAGGCGGCCTCGCCGGTGGCTTCGTAGTAGTCCACGTTGTTGGCTTCCAGCGCGGCGCGCAAGGCGGCCTCGGCCTGCTGCCATTTTTCGTCGTCCTGCACGTATTTGCCGCCCTCCCCGCGCAGGGACAGGCGCACGCGGTAGTCCGTGAATCGGTAGCGGCCCAGCACTTCTTTGATCAGCTTCAGATCGAGGGAGAATTCGCTCTCGATCTGGTCGGGGGTGCAGAAGGTGTGGCAGTCGTCCTGGGTGAGGGCGCGGACGCGGGTCAGGCCGCTCAGTTCGCCGGTTTTCTCGTAGCGGTAGAGGGTGGCGAATTCGGCAAAGCGCAAGGGCAGCTCGCGGTAGGAGTGCCGCCCCATTTCGCGGTACAGGGTCATGTGGCTGGGGCAGTTCATCGGTTTGAGGCGGAAGCGGTTGTTGCCGTCTTCCATCACCGGGAACATGGAGTCGCGGTAGTTGTCGTAATGGCCGGAACGTTTATACAGGTCTTCTTTGACCAGGTGGCCGGTCCAGACGTGCTGGAAGCCGTATTTTTCCTGGGTTTTGCGCACGTAGGATTCCATCAGGTGGCGCAGCATCTCGCCTTTGGGGGAGAAGAGCGGGACACCGGGGCCGATGTCTTCGGAGAAGTAGAACAGGCCGAGTTGTTTTCCGATGCGGCGGTGGTCACGTTTTTTGGCTTCCTCCAGCCGCCAGAGGTATTCTTCCAGTTCCTGGGCGGTGCGCCAGGCCGTGCCGTAGACGCGCTGGAGCATGGGGCGCTTTTCGTCCCCGCGCCAGTATGCCCCGGCCACGTTCATCAGCTTGATGGCGGAGGGGTTGATCTGGCCGGTGTGTTCGACGTGCGGGCCGCGGCACAAATCGGTGAAGGTGTCGTGGGTGTAGAAGGAAATCTCGACCTGCTCGCCGGTGGGGTTGCCGTATTCGTCTACGCCGCCTTTTTCCAGGCCTTCGATCAGTTCGAGTTTGTAGGGCTGGTCTTTGAACTGCGCTTTGGCTTCTTCCGCGCTCACCACGGTGCGTTGGAAGGGGTGGCGGCCAGCGATGATCTGGCGCATACGCTTCTCGATGGCGGGGAAATCCTCCGGGGTAAGCTGCCGCGGCAGCTCGAAATCGTAGTAGAAGCCGTCCTCGATGGGCGGCCCGATGGCGATTTTGGCCTCGCCGGGAGGGAACATCTCCATGATGGCCTGCGCCATGATGTGCGCGGCAGAGTGGCGAATGCGGTAAAGCTGCGATTCTTCGTAACGTTCTTCTTTTTGTTCGGCCATAGTGGCACCTCCTGACAGTACTTACGCAGTTGAGACCTCACAGGTCTACTACCACACGATGCAGGAAGATTTTACCCAAAATCGATTGCATCCGGGCATCTCCATGCGCTTTGAGACCTGTGAGGTCTGGGTGTGACTTTTCAAGTGCGTAAGTCCTACTCCTGATTAACCAAAAAACTCTCGCCCGTTCTGGGGCGAGAGCGAATCACTCACGCGGTTCCACCCAGATTGAACGGCTTTCGTGCGTGAAAACTGTTCATCTCGTTGGGGCCGGTAACGGGGCCAGCCGTTTCCCTTACTGGGCAACTGCCGTTGGGGGTCACGCTCGCGGGGGGTTTTCGCCGGGGGAGGTTGGGGGAGGCTTTCAGCCTGCGGCCTCCGTTCTCTTTCAACGCCCGGGCCGGCTACTCGTCCCGGTCATCGCGGTTGGGTGAGATTGTAGGGGTATTATACCCGATTTTCGGGCACCGGGAGTAAACCCGCAAAAGAGGGGATGTGCTTGTACTGAACACGGCGAGGTGCTCCACACAAGTAGGGGCCGGGAAATGTAAAGGAATTCATCCCCCCGCCATTTGGCGGGCTGCGTCGAGCAAAGGCCTGGCGCCCAATCGCTCGAAAATCGAGCTGGCCTGGTGGAGGTACTCGCGACGTTGGGGGTGGCCGGGTGGCAGGTGACGGGCAATTTCCAGCAGCGTAATTCCTTCCTGGTACGTCATATTCAGTTGGCGAGCGGCAGCCAGGCTTTTTTGCCAGGATTTGAGCGCCTTTTTCGGCCGGCCGGAGAGCCAATGATACAGGCCGTTCCAACGTTCGAGATAAGGTTTGCCAATCGGAAAGGTGAAGGCGAACAGGCGCAGGGAGCGCATGACTTTGCGGGCATCTTTTGGCAGCCCGGCGGTCTGTTCGTCTGTCAGGCCATTGGTTTCTCCCGCTTCCCAAAGGCGCAAAAACGCCTCGACGACACCGGCATACCCCTCGATAATAAAGTGCGAATTCGGGCGGGTATTTGCCAGAGCGTGGCTGGCTTGTTGGGCTCGGGAATAGGCGCGTTGCCACACGCCCTGCCGGGCATGCACCGCGGCCAACAGGCCGTAGGTGTAAATCATCATATTGACGTCTGCCTGTCCGATCTGCTCTAACAGAGGGAGCAATTCATCCATTTTCTGGAAGGCTGTCTCGGTCTCCCCGAGGGCCAGCAGGTTTTCGATCTGGCCGAGTAAGGCATAGCCCACTGCCTGGGCATCATCACGCTTCCGGGCCAGCGGCAGCGCTTTTTCTCCCCATTGCACGCCTTGCTCGAATTCGCCCATGTGGTATAGGGTTTCGATCAACAGGGTGATGTTTTGTCCTTGCCGTCTCAGGTCACCGAGAGTTTCACTTGCTCGTTCTCCTTTGAGTAAATAGGCTTTGGATGCTTGCCATTCCCCAATCGAAGCCGAATACAGCCCGGAGGTCAGATGTACCCACGTTTCGGCGTTCAGTTGGCGGCTTTTGGCGGCGGCCTGCTGCGCGCGGAGGCGAAAGCTGCGCGCAACCGGGTGCAACATGGCAATCCCCATAACGGCGGACAGCGTTCCGTAGGCGCGCGCCATCTCCGGGTAGGCGCCGTATGCCTCAGCGAGGTGGAGCAAGCGCATATCGTAGTACAGCATGTATGCCGGCTGGTTGACGTAGTAATACAATTCCCCCAGCCGCTCCAGGGCCAGCAGCAGATCGCTCCGCACGGCTTCCGGTGGGTTCCGCCCCATCCACTTCTTGCCTGGCAGGCGTGAACCGGCGCGCCGTATAAGCTCCTTCAGCAAATGAAGGATGGCCTGAAAGCTGCTGCCGGGCACATATTCGCCGATCAATGCCAGCCCGTTCTCCAGGTTTTGGCGCGCTTCCGACAGACGCCCCAACCCGACATGTGCTCGCCCGATTTGTAGTAGCCAGCGGGCGCGGATGGCGGTGTCTGTGGGGTAGCCGTTTTTTGCGTCCAGTTCCAGCGCCTGGTTGAGGAAGTTCAACGCTTCCTGGTTAGCGAAGCTTTGCAAAGCCTGCTCTGCGGCTTTGGATAGGTAATACAACGCTTTCTCGACTCCGTTAGCATTCACCCAATGATAGGCTAACAGGGGGTAGTATGGCGCCAGGTTGTCTGCATAGGTGCGTTCATACCATTCGGCTACGTTGTGATGCAGTTCCTTTCGTTGGGAGAACAGCATCAGGTTGTAGGCCACTTCCTGCGTGATGATGTGTTTGAATACATATCTCAAGTCGGATTCGGACCATTCCGACAGGATCAAATCGTACTCTTCCAATTCCTGAATGTATTGGGCGAGCAAGGGTTTTTGCTCGTCCACCGGGAAAATGGCGACCAGGATGCTCAAGGCGAACAGCCGCCCGATCACACTGGCGACTTTGATCGCCAGTTGCTGTTCTGTGCTCAGGCGGTCGATGCGCCGGGTGATCACGCCTTCGATGGTGCGCGGAAAGGGGACGGCCTCCAGGTCGATGCCGGGGGCCAGGCGGCATTCGCCATCCACGATCTCGATATAGCCGGCATCTCGCAGCGCGAAGGCCAGTTCTTCGCTGAAAAAGGGGTGTCCCTCGGCGCGTTCGTGAATCAGCCGGCAGACCGCCTCCGGCAGGCTGCGCACCCCCAGTCGCTGGCAGATCAGCTGCTCGGTGTCGTCAGCGGGCAGGGCTTCCAGACGCAAATAACGCTCGCCTGCCAGATGGATCAAACGGGTGTACTCCGGGGGCGTGGGACCGGTGAACCGCCGGGAAACGATGTACATCCCCATTTCTGGCACCTGTTGGGCCACTTCCAGCGCCAGGGACCAGGAGGCAGAATCCAGCCAATGGGCGTCTTCCAGAATCAGCACCTTGGGGGATTGAGCCACATAATTTTGCAACACCCGGACAAGCAGGGTACGAGTGTTGTTGGCGCGCACTTCGCCGTCCATCTCCGCGGTCAGCTCGTTGTCTTCCCATTGCAGGGGCAACACCTCGTTCAGCAACGGTGCCAGCCGCAACAATTCCTGATCGTTTTGGAGTTGGCTTAAAATACGGTTTTTGAGGGTTTCGTGAGAGCCGTTCGCATCCAGCGATCTCGCGTCCAGGTCAAAAATCTGCCGGAATACAGGTTCCCAGGCGTGGTAGCGGCTGCCTTGCTCGATAGCGCGACCCGCCCCGAGCAGGGTGGGTATGCCCAGTGTTTTGGCCTGTTCCAGCACGAAATCAACCAGGCGAGATTTTCCGATCCCGGCCTCCCCCTCGATCACCGTCACCCCCCCCTTGCCGCCACGCAACATGCGTTGCAACTGTGCCGCGATCTGGGTACGCTCCCGCTTGCGTCCGACGATCTCGATAGCCGGCCGTACTGAGGCCTCCGACGGCCCCAGGGGACGGTAAATTGCCACTTTTTCCCGCCTGCCTTTCACCCGGATCGGGGCAAGCTCCTCGAAAGCGACCTGATTTCTGGCGGAGCGGTAAGTTTCTACATCGCAGAGAATATCGCCGGACGCTGCTTGCATCAGCCGGGCTGCCAAATTGATGGCGTTGCCGGTCAAGTTGTACTCCTGGCGGGTTTCAGAGCCAATGGTGCCGCATAAAACACGGCCCGAGCTGATGCCAATCGAGCTTTGCCAGCCGCTTTGTTGTAAACGGGCGCGCATCTCTAGAGCTGCCAGAACGCCCCGTGCGGGATCATCCTCATGCGAAAAAGGCGGCAAACCCAAAACACACACCAGGTTTACGCCCTTCTCATCGACATTGATGGTGTTAACACTGCCTTCATAGCGGTACAACACGGTCTGCAAAGAGCGGAAGACCTGATGCGCCTGTTCCAATGACAGGTTGTCTGCCAAATTTGGCAGATTGATGAAAATAATGGTTACGTTGCGCATCTCCGGCAAAAAACCGGACTGCATCACGCTCAACCGGTTGAGCACCACGCCCGGAATATAGGCGCGCAAACCCGGCTCCATCTCCGGCGAAAGGGGCGGGCGGGGGCGAGCCAGGGGTTGGTCTACGGGTTGTGCAGCAATTAAGCGGTAAAAGCCGGGGGCGAACTCTTCGGCCTCACACAAATCTCCGACCAGCTCCCACATACTGCTTCCAAGAATGATCTGGCCCGGGCTGGCCTGGGTTTCCGCCAGGCCGACTTCGTTCATCGCTTCGCCGGCAATGAAAAATTCCCAGCGGTTGAACACCCCGCCCAGCTGCGCGACAAACACATCCCCTGCGCTGAGAGCGATTTTCAGCGACAGCGTACCATCTTCGGTTTCGTAATTGTGGAGGGTCTCTTGAATGATCTGGCTGCAGGTGAGCGCCTGGTGAGCCAGGGTCGGCAAATCGGTATCATCTTGTTCCTCCGGCCAAATGGCGATCAGCCCATCGCCCGCAAACCTGAAAATGTCCCCGCCGTAGTGTCGAAGAATATCTATCAGTTTGCCGAAATAATCCTGGAGGATGTGGTTTAACTGCTCGATTCCCAGCGGGCCTTTTTGTGCCAGCCGTTCGGTGAGCGGGGTGAACCCGGAAATGTCCGCAAACAGCAGGATGCTCCTGAAGTTTTCGGAGTTGGGTTCCCTGACCGGGACGGGATTTCTGGCGATCCGGCGGATGATCAGATCAGGGACATAACTGGCGAGCAGCTGGAGAGTTTGGTGAGCAGACATGATACCAGATTATATCAAGGCCTAATTATAACACTCAGCTTTCAAGCTCGTTGTGCCAGGTCACTTATGCCCCCGACCAAAAGGAGTTCTGGGGTCACGGCGCAAAATGGGAATGTGCCGCATCCCCCAACATCTGCCGCGCGGCGCGGCGGCCAATCTCCACCGCGAAATTCGTCCCCCGATCCCACGGATACACCTGGCTCATACTGGCAAAATACAGACCCCGAAGCGGGGTGCGAATAGCCGGAATGTTGCGGGAGTGCTCCACCAGCGGCACCGGCTGGGCGTAAGCGGTGCGGAACAGCCAGGTTTTGTTGATCCAGTCTGCCTTGAAGCGTGGGTTGAAGCGTTGGATGGCCGGCAGAAAGCGTTGCAGCAATTCCTCTTGTGAAAGCGCGAAATACTCGTGTTCGGGCGGCAGGTAGTCGCCGCAGTAAACGATATGCTCGCCCCCAAAATGCTCCGGCGAGACGAAATTGGTGTGCTCCACCAGCGCCAGGAACGGGTATCCCGCGCTTTTGGGGATGTTGAACCAGTAGTAGCCCTGCTCGGAGAGACGCTGTTTGAGCGAGAGCACCATGACCACCGCGCCCATGTGTTTGAGAGATTGCAGCCCGTTCAGATAGGCGGGGGGCAGGTCGGGAACCAGGCGCGCCAGCAAACCCGGGGAGGTGGTCACCAGGCAGCGGTCGAAGGTGGCGGGCGGGTGCGCGGCGGGGGAAACGGTCACCCCGCCCGGCCCGGGCCGGATCGCCTCGACCGGGGTAGCCAGCTCGATCCGCACGCCGATGGCGCGCAATTTTTCGGCGAAGTGATCGCAAAACTGCTGGAAACCGCCCGCATACGTGCCCAGCCGGGTGGTGCGCGCTTTCAGCCGCGCCCACAGCCAGGCCATGTTCACTTCGCTGGCGTAGGGGCCAAATTTGCCGACTACCAGCGGCTGCCACATGCTTTCGTACACCGCCCGCCCGGCCCAGCGGCGCATCCAGGCTTCTACCGTGTGCTTTTCGAGCGCGCGCCAGTTGTTCGTCAGCCGCAGGAACAGACCCACCAGCCCGAAACGCGCCTTGTTCCACCCGAATCCCAGGCCGGGAAAGGCCAGCGCGTGCAGAATCGAGTCGAAGGGGTACCATTTGCCGTGGTGCAGCAATACGGTGTAGGGCCGCGGAAAAAGCACATGCTGGCGCAGGCCCAGTTCATCGATCAGGCGCAGCATGTGGGCGTCGCTCTGGAACCAGTGATGGTAAAACTTCTCCACCGACCAGTCCCAGTGGGGTTCACGAAAGCCGGAGGCCAGCCCACCGACGTGGTCGGCAGCCTCGTAGATGGTGACGTGGCAGCCCGCACGCGCCAGGTCCCAGGCCGCGGACATGCCGGTGATGCCCGCACCGATGATGGCGACGTTGCAAACATCCGAAGTCCCCAAGACTTCGGATGTCTGTTGATGCTTCGGGTGTTGGTGTGTCACAGCATGTCGAAAAAGATCAACCCGCGTGGCGCCCGCCGGAAAGCTCGTCCTGGAGCTTGTGCAGTGCTTCCCAATCGCCCGCCGCGGCCAGGGCTGCCTGTTGGGGCCAGGAGGCCGGGTCCATGTACTGGTAGCCTGCGCCCTCTAAAATGTCTTGCAAGCGGCTGACTGGCGTCTCGGCAAGCTGGGCAAACGTCAGGATACCGGCCTGGTTCAGCAGGGAGGCGACTTTGGGGCCGATGCCTTCCAGTTTTTTGAGGTCGTCGGGTTGGGAAGGCGCGGGCGCGGGTTCTGGCGAGGCCGTTTCCGCCGCGGCTGCTTCTGTTGTCTGGGCGGCTGCCTCGTGCTGGTGGGCGTCATGCGCGTGATCGCCGTGATCGTCATGATCGTGCGCCGGGGCCTGGTGCAGGTCTTCCCGGCTGCTCTGATAGCTGAGCAGCCACCACAGTACCAGGACGATCAGCAGGATGATCACAACGGTCCAAAACGGCGAGAGGCCAGAGACGCGTTCGACCTGAAGTTGCGAGGAAAAAGGAAAAGATAAGGAAAACGAGAGAAATGGGAACATTGTTTACAAGCCTCCTCAATGAAAAGACCTTATAGGACTTACGCAGTTGAGACCTCACAGGTCTACCCAAAATCGACTGCATCCGGGCATCTCCATGCGCTTTGAGACCTGTGAGGTCTGGGTACGACTTTTCAAGTGCGTAACTCCTGTTATTAAGATGTCTGCACGGGATTGGTTTCTATTTTATCAGCTTCTTCGCTCCACTTGATCCCCTCCCTGGCCAGGTAGAACGCGCCCAGCAGGGTAATGGGGACCCACAGCGCGACGTGCAGCACCAGGGTATAGCCTGCCGCCAGCGCGGCGTCCACGCCCGCGGCCTTGAGCACCGCGATACCCGGCGCATCGAACGTGCCCACGTAGCCCGGTGCGGAAGGCAGGGTGGTCGCCAGGTTGACGATGCCGTTCATCAACATCAGGGTAAAAAAATCCACCTGGAACGGAAAAGCGTGCATCACGAACCAGTATTTGCCGGTCTCCAGCAGCCAGATGACGACCGAAGTAGCGAACACCATGAGCGCGTTGGCCGGAGAGCGCAGCGAGGCCAGCCCGCCCAGGAATTTTTCCGCCATCTCCAGCAGGCGCGGCCGCAAACGAACCGGCCCCAAGCGGGTGATCGCCCAGCGGCTGAGCTGTTCGGCCGGTTGGGGGAACATGGCGGCCAGCAAAAACGCGGCCAGCGCCAGCGCGAACGCGGCTGCGCCCCACACCGCGACCTGCTGGATATTGCCCACAAAGCCGGAATCCGCGGTCAGTTGTGCCAGGCGGGGCAGGTTGAGGAACACGAAAGCCAGCATCACCACCCCGTCGAAAATGCGCTCCACGATGATGGTCGCCAGGGAAGCGGAAATCGGCACAGATTCCTGCCGCTTGAGCACCACCGCGCGCAACACCTCCCCGGCCCGGGCCGGGTAAATGTTGTTCCCCATGTAACCGATGGCAACCACCGGGAACATCGTGCCGGTCTTGACCGCTTTGACCGGGCGCAGCAGATAATGCCAGCGCCAGGCCCGCGCCCAAACCCCCAAAAAATACACACCCACGCCAGGCAGCAACCACCAGTAGTTGGCGTCTTGCAGTGTTTCCCACATCTCCTCCAACCCCAGGCCGCGCAACGCCAACCACAAAAACAGCGCGCTGATCAGCACGCCGAGCCAAAATTTCCAATTCTTCACGACAAGCGCAATTGTACCATCGAACCGGCTCGCGATATAATCGCTGTGTGCACATTCAACGCCGGACGACTCCACGCTGGCTGATTCTGGTCCCGATCGGGGTGCTGATCCTGATCGCGGGCGCGCTCGCCCTGGCGCGCGGGCGTCCCCGGCTGGCCGATACGTTCCCGGACCCGGGCGCGGTGGCGGTTCCCGGTCTGGCCCCGGTGCGTCTCACCTTTTCCCGCCCCATGAACCGCGAAAGCGTGGCACAGAACCTCCGCTTTCAGCCCGCCGTGCCCGGCGATCTGTTCTGGGAAGGCAACACCCTCACCTTCACCCCTTCCCAACCCTGGCCTGCGGGAGAGACCATTACCGTCACATTGGGAAGCGGCGCGCGCGCCTCCGCCGGGCTGCCCCTGGCCGAAACCCAGGCCTGGTCGTTTCGGGCCGCGCCCACCCTGTTGGCCTACCTGTGGCCCGCAGACGGAGACCCCAACCTGTTCACCCTCGATCCCGCCTCCGGCAACACGTTCCAACTCACCGATACGGGTGGCGTGTTGGATTACAGCCTCAGTCCAGACGGCCTGACCATCTACTTCAGCGTGCAAAACGGGCAGGGCGGCGCGGACCTCTGGCGGCTGGACAGGTTGAGCGGGCAAGCCCAGCCCTGGATACTCTGCAGAGAGCAACTGTGCAGCGCGCCCCAACCCTCCCCCGACGGAACCTATCTGGCCTATGAAAATACCTCCCGCGTGGAAATCTCGCTCGTCCCTCTCCACGACAACGCGCCCCGCCTCCCCAACCTGAAAGGCGTTCGCCCGCTGTGGTCCTCTCAGGGACTGCTGGCCTACTACAACCCCGATCAGGCCGCCTACCTGATCTTCGACCCCGCCAGCGGTGAGACCCGCACCTTCCCCAACGAAACCGGCGAGCCAGGAGTTTGGGCGCCCGACGGGGCCGCTTTCGTGACCATCGAAATCTTCCCCGCCTCCGAGGCCCAGCCCTTCCCCGTCAGCCATCTGCTCAGTTTTCTGCCCGTGAACGGCATCATCACCAACCTCTCGAACCTGGACGACGTGGAAGACTCCTCCCCCGCCTTCTCCCCTGATGGCGCCTGGCTGGCTTTCGCCCGCAAATTCCTGTCCCCTGACCGCTGGACTCCCGGGCGCCAGCTCTGGCTGATGCGCCCAACCGGCGGCGAAGCCTTCCCGCTCACCGACGCGCCGCTCTACAACCACTCCGCCTTTGCCTGGCATCCCGACGGCAAACAGATTGCCTACGTGCGCTCCAACCAGGCCACCTTCAGCGAGCCGCCCGAAATCTGGCTGATCGACATCGAACAGCGCCAACCCCTGCGGCTGGTCATCGGCGGCTTCGCCCCGCGCTGGATACCGTAATTTGTCTGACTGGTCTTACTTGTCGGAGTGGTCTTACTTGTCTGAGTGGTCTTACTTGTCGGAGTGGTCTTACTTGTCTGGCTGGTCTTACTTGTCGGAGTGGTCTGGGGGGCTGGCGGGTCTCTTCCCGGCTGGCCAATCGCTCATTTACCCATTTACCCATTTACCCAATTACCCAATTACCCAATTACCCATTTACCCAATACCCCATCCTTCGACTACAGGCTCGCTCCGCTCCCCTTCCGCTCAGGATGTAATTACCCAATTACCCAATTACCCATTTACCCATTTACCCAATACCCCATCCTTCGACTACAGGCTCGCTCCGCTCCCCTTCCGCTCAGGATGTAATTACCCAATTACCCAATTACCCAATTCACAATTAACCGTTCACAATTCACAATTCACAATTCCCCAACGCCCATGCTCAACCACCCCGCCCCCGATTTCACCCTCCCCGACCTGAACGGCACGCCCCACCGTCTGAGCGACTACCGCGGCCGGATCGTGGTCCTCAACTTCTGGTCCGCGGAATGCCCCTGGTCCGCGCGCGGCGATGAGACCCTGCGCGCTTACCTCGACGAATGGGGCGCCGGGGTCGTGCTGCTGCCTATCGCCTCCAACGCCAACGAGCCGCGGGAAATGCTCTCCCGTGTGGCCCGTGAGCGCGGCCTGCCCCTCGTGCTGCACGACGCCAGCCGGAAAGTCGCCGAGGCCTACCAGGCGCAAACCACCCCCCACCTCTTCGTGATCGACCCGCAAGGCATCCTGCGCTACCAGGGCGCGCTGAACGACATCACCTTTCGCCGGAAGACCCCGACGCGCCACTACCTGAAAGACGCGGTAAACGCGCTGCTGCGCGGAGAATCCCCCCAACCGGCAGAAACACCGCCCTATGGTTGTACGATTGTGTACTACGCACAGGAAAATTAAACGAAAAACGGGCTGTTCGCCCGTTTTCTGCGACGCTGTTATTGCCAGGGATGTTTGCGCACCCGTACAGCCACCCGCCGAACCTGCCTCTCCCCTGCCCCCTGGCGAGCCAGCCATAAAAAGCCTGCACTCAACAAAACGAAAATGATAATGGTGTCAAACATGGTAACCTCTCTTGAAAACAGGTGCGCTATGCAATCTCCGTACGCAATGGATGCGATGTGGGATTGCTTTCTCACATTATAAAGGATTGCGCACACAAGAAAAACCTGTACCTTCGTACCATTACAGGAGACGCCATGCAAATTTACTTCGCCTGCTCCATCACCGGTGGCCGGAATGACGAAGCCGTCTACCAATCCATCGTGGAGGCGCTGCTGTCCGACGGCCACCACGTCCCGACCGCCATCCTGGCCCGTCCGGAGGTCGTCCACCTCGAAAAAGTGGTGGACGCGCGCGATGTGTACGCCCGTGATGTGGCCTGGATTCGCGAGAGCCACGCGCTGATCGCCGAGGTCAGCACCCCCTCGCACGGTGTGGGGTACGAAATCGGCTACGCGCTGGGGCTGGGCAAACCCGTGCTCTGCCTGCACCGCGCGGGGCGGCCGGTCTCCAAAATGCTGCTCGGCAACCCCGACCCCCTGCTGACCATCGCGGATTACGCCGACCACCAGCAGGCAGCCCAGATCGCCCGCGCGTTCCTCACACGCCTGGAACGGCGAAGCGTATGATGTTCAGTGGTCAGTGGTCAGTTTTCAGTGGTCAGTATCCAGTACCCAGTATCCAATACCCAATACCCAATACCCAATATCCAATTACCAATTACCCACTTACCCAATTACTCAATTACCCAATTACCCAATTACTCAATTACCCACCTAAAACAGCTCCCATCCCATGGAACGAACCATTCCCTACACCGCTTCCGAAGAAGTCGAACTCTACCTGCGCACGTTCTACTCCCTGCTGCGCTCCACCGCGGACGTGCAGGTGCGCACCCTGGAGAGCGTGCACGCGGGTATGAATTCGCTGCTGCACCCCGGCGCGCAAACGCACCAGCCGGATATGTCCGCGTTCATTTACACCCTGCTGCGCCTGCCGCCCTGCATCGAGCGCACCCGCCGCGTGGTGCTGGGGCAGAGCGGGGAGGTGTTTCTGCGCGCCGGCATCGGAGATGTGGAAAGCTGGCAGCCGGTCACCGCACCGGCGCGGCGCAGACGCTGCTTTTTCGACGGCAACGAGACCCTGGCCTGCCTGATCGCCTCCCGCTCCGACATCGACGACATCGTGCCCCTCCTGACCGCTTACCAGATCGAGCGCAAAAAACTGTACCGCCTGCTCAATAACCTGCCGGAGGGCGTTTCCCTGCACGCGGAGGATGCAAGCGCACAAATCGCGCTGGCCCAGGCGTTGATGATCTCGGTCGAAGACCTGTTGCGGTTGAAGACCATCTGGGGGGAGGCCTTCACCGCCAACATGAAAAAACTGGCCGCGCACCGTCCCCGGCTGCGCCTTCAACTGCTCAACGGCTCCTGGAACGAATACCGCCGCGCCACCTCGGCCTGGTGGGCGCACATCGAAGCCTGCTGCCCCGACCTGACCAAACGCCCGGTCTACTTCGTCTCCAGCAACACGCACAGCCTGGTCAACCTGCTCTCCGGCTTTGCCCTCCAACACCGCGACACGCTGCTCCAATTTCTGGAAGAGACCAAAAACGAAGACCTGCTGCGCGAATGGCGTGACATCCAGGCCAAAAATGTGCCCTCCAGCCAGGAGAATTTCTTTTATTACCTGCTGAAAAAATTTTTGCAATCCCCCGAAGGCGCGGACTACCAGCAGATGCGTTACGACCACGAGCGCGCCTGCGGCATCCACCGCATCGACAGCAAACACTACTTCGACGTGGACGCCCAGGTGATCGAGCTGGCTGCCCTGCGCCAGGAGTGGACCGACCCCCGCCTGGAGGAGGGCGACCTCGCCTTTTTGAAAAACAGCGATGCGCTCATTCTAAACATCGACTACCCCCTTGGACTGGGCGCGTACAACATCCTCTCCGAAATCGCGGAACACGTGCGCGAGATTTTGGGGATTTACATCATGGGCAAAGCCGCCACCCTCAACGGGGTGATCGGCGACGTGATGATCCCGAGTGTGGTGCATGATGAGCAATCCAACAACACCTACCTGTTCCACAACGCGTTCACCGCCCGCGACGTCACCCCCTACCTGGTCTACGGCACCGGGCTGGACAACCAGAAAGGCGTTTCGGTGCGCGGTACCTTTTTGCAGACCGCGCGCTACATGGACATTTTCTACCGCGAGGGCTACACCGACATCGAAATGGAAGCCGGGCCGTATCTGTCCGCGGTGTACGAAATGTCGCGGCCCAAACGCCATCCGGTCAACGAAATCGTCCACCTGACCGATCTCCCCTTCGACCTGGGCATCGTACACTACGCCTCGGATACGCCGCTCAGCAAAGGCAAAAACCTGGGCGCCGGCACGCTCTCCTACTTCGGCATGGACCCCACCTACGCCACCTCCATCGCCATCATCCGCCGGATTTTGGAACGGGAGCGAGCGCGGGTGGGATAAAACACAAATCGTGTGCCCCCCTCTCACACCTTCACGGCCAACACCCGCCGCAAAAACTGGCCGGTATAACTGCCCTCCACCGCGGCCACTTCCTCCGGCGTCCCCTCCGCCACGATGTAGCCCCCGCGGTCGCCCCCCTCGGGGCCAAGATCGAGGATGTGATCGGCCACCTTGATGATGTCCAGGTGGTGTTCGATCACCAGCACGGTGTTCCCGGCCTCCACCAGGCGGTGCAGCACCTCGATCAGCTTGTGAACGTCCGCGGCGTGCAGCCCCACGGATGGCTCGTCCAGCACGTACACGGTTCTGCCGGTGGCGCGTTTGGACAGCTCGCGGGAGAGCTTGACGCGCTGGGCCTCGCCCCCCGACAGGGTCGGGGCCGGCTGCCCGATGCGGATGTACCCCAGCCCGACATCCATCAGGGTTTGCAGTTTGCTCATCATGGCCGGGAAGCTGGCGAACACCTCCGCGGCCTGTTCGATGGATAGATCGAGCACTTCCGCTATGTTCATGCCCTTGAAGCGCACCTGCAGGGTCTCACGGTTGAAGCGCGCGCCCTTGCACACCTCGCAGGGCACGTAGATGTCGGGCAAAAATTGCATCTCGATCTTGATCTGCCCCTGACCCTGGCAGGCCTCGCAGCGCCCGCCCTTGACGTTGAACGAGAATCGCCCCGGTTTGTAGCCGCGCATCTTGCTCTCCGGCAGCCCGGCGAACAGTTGGCGGATGTGGTCGAACAGTTTGGTGTAGGTGCCGGGGTTGGAGCGCGGGGTGCGCCCGATGGGGGACTGGTCGATGTTGATGATCTTGTCGATGTGTTCCAACCCTTCGATGCGGTCGTGTGCGCCGGGGATGTGCCGCCCGCCGTGCAGGTGCCGCGCCACCGCGGGGTAGAGCGTCTCGTTGAGCAGGGAGGACTTGCCGGAACCGGAAACGCCGGTGATGCACACCAGTTTACCGAGCGGGATGCGCACGTCGATGTTTTTCAAATTGTTGTGCCGCGCGCCATAGATGACCAGCGCGGCCCCGTTGCCCTGCCGCCTGCGCGCCGGCACCGGGACGCGCAGCCGGCCCGAGAGGTACGCGCCGGTCAGCGAGGTGGGGTGCTGTTCGATCTCCTGGGGCGTGCCCTCGAACACCACCTCCCCGCCGTGTTCCCCCGCGCCCGGGCCGAGGTCCACGATCCAGTCCGCGGCGCGGATGGTCTCCTCGTCGTGCTCGACCACCAGCACGGTGTTGCCCAGGTCACGCATGGATTTGAGGGTGCGCAGCAGGCGCGCGTTGTCGCGCGGGTGCAGCCCGATGGAAGGTTCGTCCAGCACGTAGAGCACGCCCATCAGCCGGGACCCGATCTGGGTGGCCAGCCGGATGCGCTGGGCCTCCCCGCCGGAGAGGGTGCGCGCGGTGCGGCTGAGGGTCAGGTAATCCAGCCCTACATCCACCAGGAACTGCAAACGCTCCTGCAATTCGCGCAAAATGCGCCGGGCGATCAGCCGCTGGCGGGTATCGAGCGGGGTGTCTGGCCCGGCCAGGGAGTGGACCCAAGCGAGGGTCTCGATCACCGGCCAGCGGGTGACTTGCAGGATGTTCTTGCCGCCCACGGTGACGGCCAGGGCCTCGGGGCGCAGCCGCGCGCCCTGGCAGGTGGGGCAGGGTTTGTCGCTCATGAACTCCGCGATGCGGCCGCGCATGTATTCGGAGTTGGTCTCGTTGTAGCGGCGTTCCAGGTTGGTGATCACGCCCTCGAAGGGGGTGTAGAAGCGCGAGGTGCGCCCGTTCTTGCGCCGGTACACGATGGGCACTTCTTTGCCGTTGGTGCCGTAGAGGATGATGTTGAGCTGTTCTTCGCTCAGCGTGTTCACCGCCGCGTCCAGGTCGATGCCGTACTCCGCGGCCGCGCCCTCCAGGGTGGACCAGTAGTAGCCGCCCTCCTCCCGCGGCCCGCCCCATTCGGACACCGCGATGGCGCCCTGGTTGAGGGATTTGGTTTTGTCCGGGATCAGCAAATCGGGGTCGATCTCCAGCTTGCTGCCGATCCCCTGGCAGTCCGGGCAGGCGCCGTGGGGGGTGTTGAACGAGAAGGTGCGCGGTTCGATCTCCGGGAAGCTGATGCCATCGTAGGGGCAGGCCAGATGCTCGGAGAACAGGATGTCCTCCGCGGGTTCTGCGGAGAGGTTGTGGACGATCATCATCCCGTCTCCGAACTTGAGCGCGGTCTCGACGGAGTCGGTCAACCGCATCCGGGCCGCGTCTGCGTCCTGGTCGTTTTCCGGTGCGCGCAGGATCAGCCTGTCCACCACGGCTTCGATGTCGTGCTTCTTGTAGCGGTCGAGTTCGACTTCCTCTTCGCCCAGCAGGATCACCTGGCCGTCCACGCGGGCGCGCAGGAAGCCTTCTTTTTGCAGCTCGTCGAGCACGGCCTGGTAGGTGCCTTTGCGGCCGCGCACGATGGGGGCCAGCAGCATCAGGCGGCTGCCCTCCGGCAGGCTCTCGATGGCCTCGACGATCTCCTGGGCGGACTGGCGTTTGAGTTCGCGGCCGCATTCCGGGCAGTGCGGGATGCCGGCGCGGGCGAACAGCAGGCGCAGGTAGTCGTAGATTTCGGTGACGGTGCCGACTGTGGAGCGCGGGTTGTGGGAGGCCCCTTTCTGGTCAATCGACACCGCAGGCGAGAGGCCTTCGATGGTGTCCACGTCGGGTTTGTTCATCTGCCCCAAAAACTGGCGCGCGTAGGCGGACAGCGATTCGACGTAGCGCCGCTGGCCCTCGGCGAAGATGGTGTCGAACGCCAGCGAGGATTTGCCCGACCCGGACAGGCCGGTGATGACGATCAGTTTATCGCGCGGGATTTCGAGGGTGATGTTTTTGAGGTTGTGGGCGCGTGCGCCCTCGACGCGGATGACGTTCATTGGGTATTTAGGTATTGGGTATTTAGGTATTGGGTATTGGGTATTGGGTAATTGGGTAATTGGGTAATTACATTCGGAGCGGAGGGCGGGCAGAGTTCGGATGAACTCCGTTCGCTTGTAGTCGAAGGATGGTGAATTGTGAATTGTGAACGGTTAATTGTGAATTGGGGATTGCATCCTGACAGAACTTACGCAGTTCATGCCGGCTGTTGTTTGTGTCATTCTGAGCGACCGGCTATTGCTTGCGTCATTCTGAGCGACCAACGGGAGCGAAGAATCTCAACGATGGTGGGGGAGATTCTTCGGGCACTTCGTGCCCTCAGAATGACAGGGAGGGTACGCTATTCAGTGTGCAGTGTTCAGTGCCTTCAGTGCTTTCAGTGATCCAATGGGTGCGGTGTTCAGTATTCAGTGATCGGAGCACTGGGGTCACTGAGACCACTACGACCAATAACAGAACTTATGCAGTTCATGCCGGCTGTTGTTTGTGTTATTTGACCGGGGACCGAGGATGGTTGTTCGGCGCGTGGCCATTGGTGGTCGGGGCGACCGGCCGGTCGCCCCAACGGTCGCTGCGCTCCGGATTCTTCGGTCGCTACGCTCCGGATTCTCCGGGCACTGCGTGCCCTCAGAATGACAGGGAGGGTACGTCATTCTGGGAGCTTACGCAGTGCTCGCAATAACACCAAACCTGCACTTGAGTTCACCAACTGCGTAAGTACTGATCCTGATGGGACTTACACAGTTGAAAAGTTGCACCCGGACCTCACAGGTCTCAAAGCGCGTGGAGGTGCCCGGATGCAATCTATTTTGGATAAAATCTTCCTGCATCGTGAGGTAGTAGACCTGTGAGGTCTCGAAGGATGGGGATTTGCGCTTTACGGAAAATTATAGCACATTCGTTCTGTTTTCGGTGTGAGGGAACTCGCAAACGGCAATTATATCATCCAGTGGGGGATGATGGCGCGGGTTTGGCGTAACCGGCCAATTTGTTTGACAATTGTTTGTTTAATCAGTATAATTTTTGCGTGTTCGCGCCACCCTGGCCGAGAAAGTCTGATCAAAGGAGTTAGATCATCAATTGCCTATTGTGATCGCCATTATCCTGTTGAACGATGAAATTCGGCTGCGTCGCGAACAGCAGCCGTTTTGTTTTTAACGGCCTGATTTTCATTTCAGAACAGGAGTGATTGAAACATTGACCACCGTAACCCTGCGACCCAATGAGTCACAAGAACAACTCTTTCGCCGCTTTCGCAAAAAAGTTGCCAAGAGCGGCACGTTGAGCGTCGTCCGCCGCAAGCGCTGGTTCGTTCCCAAGAGCGAGCTGCGCCGCATCCAGAAGAAAAAGGCGATACGGCGGATGAGGCGGCGGCGCAGATAACCGCGCCAGATTTTGGAGGCATGTATGGCCAAGAACGAGGGAAAAATTCAGCTCGAGGGGACTGTGGTTGAAGCCCTCCCGGGCACCCAATTCCGCGTCCAATTGGACAACGGGCACGAGATATTGGCGTACCTCTCCGGCAAAATGCGCAAATACTACATTCGCATTTTGCTGGGCGACCGTGTCCGGGTGGAGGTTTCACCCTATGATCTGACCCGCGGGCGCATCATTTATCGTTTCAAAAAGTCCATGCCGAGAAAACAGGGACAGTAAACCGGCTTTTCGCCTCCAGAAGTGCCAATCTGTTTCGATTCCTGATCCCCGCCAGGGTGTTGGCCGGGGATTTCTGGATTTAACGACCATACCATGCGAACTTTCTTTCGGGAACACGGTTTTGATCTGGCTGCCGGGCAGATCGCGCATTTCGAGACTTACACGCGCCTGCTGGTGGCCTGGAATCGGCGCATCAATCTGACCGCTATTCGCTCCAGAGAAGACATTCTGGTGAAACACTTTTTGGACTCGCTGACCTGCCTGCGGGTGATGCCCGCGCCTATTGGGCGGGTGGTGGATGTGGGCAGCGGTGCGGGCTTTCCGGGGCTGGTGTTGAAGATTGCGCGGCCCGAAATCCGTCTGACCCTGATCGAGTCGGTTGGCAAGAAGGCCGATTTTTGCCGGTTGGTGGTGCAAACGTTGGGGCTGCGCGATGTGGAGGTGGTGAGTGCGCGGGCCGAGGAGATCGGCCAAGACCCGGAACACCGCGAGCAATACGATTGGGCCGTGGCGCGCGCGGTGGCCGGGATGCCGGTGCTGGCGGAATATCTGCTGCCGCTGGTGCGGGTGGGGGGGCGGATGCTGGCGCAAAAGGGGGCCGGGGGAATGGAGGAGGCAGAGCGGGCCGAAAGCGCCATTCACACCTTAGGGGGGCGGCTGGCGCGGGTGGAGCGGGTCAGGCTGCCGGGGGTGAAGGACGACCGCACCCTGATCGTAATCCAAAAAGTCTCCCCCACGCCCTCCCGCTACCCCCGCCGGGTGGGTGTACCGTCCAAACGGCCTTTATCCTGATACCGGAACGTTGGTCTTATCTTTCACGCGGCCTTCCCTTACCTCCCAAATCCGCGCCTGTGGCAAAAAATCATCCGAAAACAGGCTCAAATCCGTGGTGGTCATCAGTACCTGGTCACAGGCGATGGCGCGCGCCTGCAAATCTTCCCGGCGATGGTGATCGAGTTCGGCTAACACCTCGTCGAGCAACAAAACCGGCCACTGACCGGTCTTGCTTTTCATCCATTCCACTTCGGCCAGTTTGATTGCCAGCAACGCGGTGCGTATCTGGCCGCGTGAGCCATACGTGCCTAAATCAATGCCGTTGCTCAAAAATCGCAATTCATCCCGGTGGGGGCCGATGGTGGTGACTCCGCGGGCAATTTCCTCCCGGCGCAAGGCTTGCAACTTTTCCATGAAGCCGCGTTCGATCTCTCCCACATCCAAGCCGGAGCGGTCGCGAGGGTCGTCCAGCGCCAGCGCGTACTGACCGTTGGCGGAGGGCAGCGGGTCGTAGGCAGGGCAATAGTTCAAACGCAGCACTTCTCGCCCCTGGGTGAGATCGTGATGGATGAGCGCGGCGAGGCGTTCGAGTTCTTGAACAGCGTGGATGCGGGCGTAGATCAAGCGTGCGCCCAGGGCAGCAAGCTGTTCATCCCAGAACAGGAGTTGCCCTGGATCGCTGGGCTGTTCGTTGAGCTGCTTGAGCAGGGCGTTGCGCTGGGAGAGTACCCGGTTGTAGGTGGACAGGGTGGCGGTGTAATCCGGCACCACCTGTGCCAGGGCCAGATCGAGGTAGCGGCGGCGGTTCTTAGGCGCACCGTCGATCACACGCAGCATTTGGGGCAGGAACAACACCGCGTTGAAGTGCCCGACCGCCTCACTCACTTTGTGTTTTCGCCCGTCGATCAACACCTCTTTGCGGACGCGTCTGGTTCCCGATACCCCGTTCCGCTCCTGAATCACGCGCACTTCCATGTGGTGTCGCCGGCTGCCGCGCTGGTATTCCGCCTGGACGCGCGCCACCACGACCGGCTGCGGCTCGCGGGCCGCGATGAAATGGATCAGTTGCCGGTCGCTCTCCGCCTGGAAGGAGGTGAGCGTGGCCAGCAAGTAAACCGCTTCGAGAATGGAGGTCTTGCCCTGCGCGTTGTCCCCCACCAATACAATCGTGCCGCGCGAGGCGTCCAGGTCCAACCGGCTGAAAGTGCGAAAGTTGGTCAGCGATAAATGGTGCAAATACATGCTAGACTGGGGCGGCTGCCTCTTCGGCCTCGGGCGCTTCCTGTTGCTGCCAGAGACGCGTGGCTTTGTCCACGAAGAGCACGCCGTTCAGATGGTCGATTTCGTGTTGGAAGATGCGCGCCAGCCACCCCCTGGCTTTGATTTTGACCGGCTGCCCGCGGCGGTTCTGGCCTTTGATGGTGGCCTGCACCGCGCGTTCCACCTCCCCAAAGATATTGGGGATGGAAAGACAGCCCTCCACACCGGCCACGGTCTCTTTGGAGAGACGGGTGATCTCCGGGTTGACGACCGTGTACAACTTCGGGGGGACGGTTTCGTCTTCTTCGTCACCAAACTCGACGGTAATCACTCGCAGGGGCACGTTCACCTGGGGGGCTGCCAGCCCCACCCCGGGGGCCTCTCGCATGGTCTCGACCATATCGTCGATCAATTGTTGCAGCTTGGGGCCAAAATCGGTCACTTTGCGCGCTTTCCGTCGCAGGATAGGATTTGGAAGGGTGACAATCTCAAGCAATGCCATTTTTACTCAGCCTCGATTTCCGACTCGCCGGTGTCATCGGTTGCTAAAAAATCTTTGATGTTGCGGTGGTACACATCTATCCATTCTAACACACGCTCGCGTTCTCGTTCCGCCTCTTCTTGTTCGATCTGTTTGCGGCGGGCATAATACCTTTCGAACAGGTCGTGTTGCACCTCTGCCGGGTTGGCAACCCCTTCGAAATCGAACTGCCGGTCGCCCACGTTGATGATCACGGTGCCAAAATTCAGCAGCAGGCTGATAATGCCTTTACGCTCGTGTTCGATACTGAGAATGTTCTCGAGCGGGGCTGTTATCCGCTCCTCGCGCCCCAGTGGTTTGCGATCATAGTCGATCAGGTCACGATCGGTAACCTGATACAGATCGTCCCGCCAGTCCAGGTATTGATAAACCCAAAAGGGTAACGAAAACACAATAATCCAGAAAAACACAGATACCAGGCTGCTTAAGGAGATAAATTCGATAGCCCCAAAAATACGGAGCAGGATCAAAACGAAATTGATTCCCAAAACCACCAGGAGGGGCCATATTCGTCGAAACAAAAGATACCAGTGCTTCCGATAGGTAATTACGCCTTCTCGTTCATAGCGCACCTTCAGGAGGTCGGAGAACAATCGTGATAGAAAAAATGCTTGCCTGGGCCTGGCCCTCGAGACGGTGGGCACATCTTCGGTATCAGGAGCAGGCTGGGGGCGGGGCTTCTTTTTTTCCTCCAGCCCCAGCCGTTCGCGCACGATCCGCTCCATTTCCGCGGCCTGCGCCTGCTGCGTACTCACGCGCACTCGCCGCCAGTATTGTTCGATGGCAGCGCGAAACTGCTCCGGGCGCCCCATATTGCGCATTGTGATACTTCCCGTGTAGGTGCGCACGATCACATCGCCATACCCGAAAATGCGCTGCACTTGCGAGGTGGCTACGTTGACGGAAAGGATGGTATCCAGGGAGGCCTCCCGGCGACTGTCGTACAAGAAGATCACCTTTTCGAGCCATACGACACGTTTGTCGGTCACGATGTAGTAGTCATTTGCCCAATCCACCCAATTCCACCACCCCCAGGCCACCGCAGCCAGCAAACCGCTGCCGCCAATAAAACGCAAAAGACCATTCTGAAAGAAGAGCGCCAACACAATCAGCGAAATAAAAGCCAAAAAGAGCGGCGAGACAAGCGAATAGACGAGCAACAAAACATGCTTTTGCGCGACCAGATGAATCGATTCATCCTCCCCAAGCCAGTGAAACGGTCGCTTACGCGCAATCTGATAGCCTTTGACGATGGTGAGCAGTTCTTTGCCAATTTCGGGAAACTCGTCGATCAGCCACCGAAAACCCTCGTTGTCCAACTCCAACAACACGGTCGGCGCAAGCGCAAACGCGGACCCTGTGCGGGCTTGCCCTTTGATCAACGCCACCTCCCCAAAATAGTCCCCCTCCACCAGCATGGCGACCACCACCTGCTCCCCTTCCCGCGTTTCCCGCACGATGCGCACTTTCCCGCTCTTGATAATGTACCAACCGTCCGGGTAATCCCCTTCCTGAAAAATCCGCTCGCCCGTTCTGAATTTTTTGTCCACCAGCCGCGCCGCGATGCGGTCCAGATCGTCCTCTTCCAACCCCTGGAACAAATGGATTTGTTTCAACAACTCCCTGATCTGCTGTTGCTCGGACCTCGAACGTCGAACATGCTCGGACATACTCGAATTTTAACATGATTGGGGGGTGGGTGGGGAAACAGGGAAACAGGGAAACAGGTAGGCAGGTAGGCAGGTAGGCAGGGAAACCCCTGCACGCAATAACAAATTCGATCCAAAGGGTGATAAAATCCCTTTACCAAAACAACGGAGGAAAACATGCCCATTCACTTTGGCACCGACGGCTGGCGTGCGGTAATCTCGGACACCTTCACCTTCCACAACCTGCGGCTGGTGGCCCAGGCGATTGCCGACGCGGTGGCCTCCGCGGGGTGGAACGAGGAGGCCCCGGAAAGATTTCAGCCCACGTCCAATTCGATGGTGGTGGGTTTTGACACCCGCTTTCTCTCCGACCGCTACGCCCGCGACGTGGCCCGCGTGCTGGCCGGAAACGGTTACACCGTGTACCTGGCGCAGGCCCACACGCCCACGCCCGCCATCTCTCACGCGGTGCGCCACCTGGGCGCGCAGGCCGGGGTGATGATCACCGCCTCTCACAACGCGCCGCGCTATAACGGGGTCAAACTCAAATCCAGCTACGGCGGCGCCTCGCTGCCCGAACAGGCGCGGCGTGTGGAAATCTACCTGAACGACAACGAGGAGCGCGGCCGCGGCCCCAACCTGATGGACTTCGAGCGCGCCCGCGAGGCCGGGCTGATCAAAAAGTTCAACCCCATCCCGGCCTACTACGACCATCTGCGCACGCTGATCGACTTCGACATGATCGGCGAACGGCGGCGGCACGTGGTGGTGGATTCGATGTACGGCTCCGGCAAAGGCGTGATCAAAGGCATCCTGCAAGGAACCGGCTGCGAAGTACACGAAATCCGCAGCGAACTCAACCCCGGCTTCGGCGGCGTTCACCCCGAACCCATCGCCCGCCACCTGGGCGCGCTGGCCGGCGCCATCGCCGCGGGCAAGGGCAGCTTTGGCATCGCCACCGACGGCGACGCAGACCGCATCGGCGCCATGGACGAGCGCGGCAACTTCGTGGACCCGCACAAGATCATGGCTCTCGCCCTGCGCCACCTGGTCGAAAAGCGCAACATGCGGGGAGACGTGATCCGCACCGTCTCCACCACCCGCATGTTAGACCGCCTGGCCGAACGCTACGGCCTGACCCTGCACGAGACCCCGGTCGGGTTCAATCACATCGCCAACCACATGCTGCACGACGACGTGTTGATCGGCGGCGAAGAGTCCGGCGGCATCTCGTTCAAGGGGCACCTGCCCGAGGGGGACGGGATTCTGATGGGG
>JALUWE010000536.1 GCA_027019845.1 Anaerolineales bacterium
CGGCCTGCGCGTACACGAAGCCTGCAAGCTGCGCCGCGGGGACATGGACTGGAACGCGGCCCGCGCCGTGGTGATCGGCAAGGGCGACAAACAGGCCATCGTGCGCTTCTCGCGCCGCGCCGTGCAGGCCCTCAAGGATTACCTGGCCGCCCGCCGCGAAGTGGACGCCAAAAGCGGCAAACAGCTCTCCGCCCTGCCCCTGTTCCTCAGCCACAACAACGCCGGAGAAAAAAAAGCCCTCCCTATCTCGACCAAGACCGGCCGCGCCATCGTCAAACGCGTGGTGCGCGCCTGTCTGGGCGCGGATTACGACGGAGAGATCACCCCCCACACCTTTCGCCACTACTTCGTGACTTCCATCTTGCTGGTCACGGGAGACATCTACCAGGCGCAAAAGCTGGCCCGGCACAGCAACATCTCCACCACCGAGCAGTACGGGCACCTGGCGGACCAGGAGCTGGACGCCACCTACCGGCATGTGTTCGACCGCTGAAACGCCGAAAGACTGCTCGGCTATGCGCAGGGCAGGCGAAATTGCCCCTAACGCCCCTGTTGTTTTGACGCACGGACGAACTTCTCCCACGCCCCCTCCCACGGTTTGCCCATCCGGTGCCGCGGGGACACCTTGACATCTTTCACTTTGTGCGCGATTTTGCCAATCACCGCGGCCGCACCAGCCCAATCATCCTGCTGAACGGCCTCCCGCAAGGCAACCGCATACGCACTGGCCCACTCCCATTCCAGCCGGAAGCGATCCGCTTTCACCCAGTAACCCCGCTTTTCCCACGCGGCCACCGATTGCTCGATGGTTTTGGCGATCCGCTCCAGGGCCATCACCACGAACGCGACCAGATCACGGGTGTTCGCGTTCGTATCTGCCTGTTGCATCAATTCGCGAATGGCAATCGCCACCATTTTGATCAGGCGGGTGCGCTCTTTCCCCACGCCATTTGGGTTGATCACTCTACC
This sequence comes from Anaerolineales bacterium, assembly GCA_027019845.1. Classification (GTDB taxonomy): domain Bacteria; phylum Chloroflexota; class Anaerolineae; order Anaerolineales; family JABWBV01; genus JALUWE01. Next base: position 970 of record JALUWE010000536.1, read on the forward strand.
CACGACAGCCTCCATAAAATCGGACCGGAGTCCGGGAATGTGCGCCATGAAACCACACATCCTGCGAATGTGTCAAGGGCTTCGTCCGACTTGTTTTGTCTGCCTGACTTTGCCCGCGCGCGCTTTTCTCTCCTCCTCAGGCTCGATTCCTGCTCTTTCCTCTTTGTTGGAATCTCGTAAGAAAGTGTGCAGCCGGAATCCCGCTCATTGACGCTAAGATCACGATCACGTATAATTTTCGCGACTGGGGAAGTGCTGGAATTGGCAGACAGGCGTGACTTAGGATCACGTGCCGGAAACGGCGTGAGGGTTCGAATCCCTCCTTCCTCATGCCGATGGGACTCGAAAGCCCCTACCCTCTTTCGAGTCCCATCCATGTTGAACAATCTTTTCTCGAGAGGACCGAATTTTGAATATCGAAACCCAAATCAATGAAAATCATCAGGCCGTCATCAAAGTGGCCGTACCCAAAGAAAAACTGGAGAGAAAGAAACGCCAGGCAGCCAGAAAATTATCCAGGAATATCAGCATTCCCGGCTTCCGCCCGGGCAAAGCCCCCTACCACATGGTAGCCCGTTACGTTGGCGAGGCAAAAATCGTGGAGGAAGCTATCGACGCGCTGCTCGATGAGATTTATCCCCAGGCCATCGAGGAGAGCGGCATTGAACCGTTTGGCCCAGGCCGGGTGGAAACCTTGAGCCTCGAAGGCGACCCGAAATTCGAGTTTTTGGTACCTCTGACCCCCGAGGTTCAATTAGGCGATTACCGCTCGATCCGCAAACCTTTTGAACTACCCGGAATCGATGATGACCAGGTCAATCAATTCATCCAAAGCATACGGGAACGCCACGCCGATAGAGAACCTGCCGACCGGCCCGCAGCGATTGGCGACCTGGTAGAAGTTCACATTGTGGCTGAGTTTGTGGAGGACGAGGACGACGAACAGGCAGACGGCGACGAGAAGAAGTATCTTGACGATGAACTCCCCTTCATCATCCGGGACCCGCAACATGATCATTGGCCTTTCGATGGTTTCACACAGCACCTGATCGGCCTCAAGAAAGGGGACGAAAAAACCCTGACCTACACCTATCCCCCGGACCACGAGATAGAAAAGTTGCAGGGGAAAACCGTCACATTCGAACTGGCTGTCATACAGGTCTACTCTCTGAACCTGCCCGAGATGGACAACGCATTGGCAAAAGAGATCGCCGGGGTGGACACCGTAGACGAGATGCAGAAAAGCATACGCGAGTATCTGGAACTCGAATCCGAAACCAGCTATAAAGACGAATATCTCGACGAAATCGTTGATGAAATTCTCCAAACCGCGGAGGTGAAATATCCTCCCGACATTGTGGAGGAAGAGATCGAGCTGCTGATCGAGCGTTTGAAGGCCAGGTTGGCCAGCCAGGGATTGGATTTCGACACCTATTTGAAGACGAGAGAAATAGACGAAGAGGAAGTGAAAGAAGAATTCAGACCCCTCGCCGAGGACAGGGTAAAACGCAGCCTGGTTTTGCTCGAGATTGCCGCTCAGGAAAAGATCGAAGTGGACCCCGAGCGTGTCAGGCAGGAAGTCGATGAGACGCTTCAGTCCTTGAACGCCCGGTTTCCCGCAGAAGAGCTGCGCCGTTATATGAACGACGACAGGCTCAGAGGCCTGGTAATGAACACTTACAACAACATCATGATCGAAAACACCCTCGCTCGCCTCTTAGAGATTGCCACTGGCGAGCAAGAAGCGAAAGAGACCGCGATGGAAACCGAAGAAACCGAAGAAGCGGAAGAAACGACTTCGGAACAGCCAGCGGAAGAGGAAGAAGCGGCTGGCGAGAAAGAAACCGCAACCGTCGCGGATGAAGCCTGACAAACATCAAGGAAGGTGCTATGTTTACTCCCCAATCTGTTATCCCCATGGTCATTGAAACCACCGGGCGCGGCGAACGCGCATACGACATCTACTCCCTGTTGCTCAAAAACCGGATCGTCTTCCTGGGCACCCCCATCAACGCCCAGGTGGCAAACCTGATCGTTGCCCAATTGCTCTTTTTGAACAGCGAAGACCCAGAGGCCCCGATCCAGATGTACATCAACTCTCCCGGCGGCGAAATCTACGCCGGCATGGCCATTTACGACACCATGCAAATGCTCACCAACCCTATCCGCACCATCGCGGTGGGTATGACCGCCTCATTTGGCACCGTGCTGCTCACCGCGGGTACCAAAGGACACCGCTACGCGCTGCCCAACGCCACCATCCACCTGCACCAGCCGCTGGGCGGCGTACAAGGCCAGGCCACGGACATCGAGATACAGGCGCGCCAGATTCTCAAGCTCAAAGAGACCATCAACAAAGTGCTCGCCCACCACACCGGCCAGCCGATAGAAGTCATCGAACGAGATACGGACCGGGACATTTACATGGAGGCCAAACAGGCCGCGGAGTATGGTTTGGTGGACGAAGTGCTGGAAGTTGCAGAAAAGGTCGTGGCCTGAGCCTGGGTTGGAGGCCACTACAATCAGCAGCTGATGAAAGCTGCTGATTTTGTTTAAGTTGCTGCCTTATCCGTTACAATTGTTTTCGGAGACCCCAAGACCCTATGAAAAAGACACTCACCAACATTCGCGCCCTCATTCTCGACATGGACGGCGTGCTCTGGCGCGGCGATCAACTTCTCATCGATCCTCCGGCGGTATTCGAGCGCATCGCCCGGGTGGGAGCAAAGGCCCTCCTCATGACCAACAACGCTACCCGGACGGTGGAACACTACTTCGAGAAGTTCGCCCGTTTGGGCGTTCGACTCGCGCCCTGGCAGGTGCTCACCTCGGCGCAGGCCGCGGCCCAATACCTGCGCAAGAAACACCCGAACGGCGGCACGCTGTTCGTCATCGGGGAAGATGGCCTCCTCCGCACCCTGAAAGAAAGCGGATTCGACCACGGGCAGCGCGACCCTCTCGCCGTGGTCGCCGGGCTGGACCGCCAACTGACATACGACAAACTGCGCCTCGCCACCCTGCTGATCCGCAGCGGCGTTCCCCTCGTGGGCACCAACCCGGACCGCAGCTTCCCCACGCCGGAGGGGTTGGTGCCAGGCGCGGGCGCGATTCTGGCCGCGCTGGAGGCCGCCAGCGATGTTTCCCCCCTCATCATCGGCAAGCCCCAGCCGATCATGTACCGCCAGGCTCTGCAACGTCTGGGAACCCGCCCCGAAGAGACGCTGGCGGTCGGGGACCGCCTCGAAACCGACATCCAGGGCGCCCAGGCTTGTGGCTGCAAAACCGCGCTGGTGCTCTCCGGCGTGACCACCCCTCAGGCCGCGCACGCCTGGCGACCCCCGCCCGATCTCATCGCCCCCGACCTGAATGCTGTGCTGGACCTGCTGCAATGAAACCTCTGATTTACGACCTCGATCTGGACGCGTTGAGCCGCACCCTGCAACAATGGGGGCAACCCGCTTACCGCGCACGGCAAATCTGGCGCGGGCTATACGTCAACCTGTGGCACCGCGCGGATCAATTCTCCGTGCTCCCCCAGGAAGTGCGCCAGAAACTTGCCCAGCACTTCGCTTTTGCGCACCTCACCCCGGAAAAATCGCTCGAATCGAGTGACAAAAAGACCACCAAAGTGCTTTTCCGCCTGCCCAACGGTGAGGCTATCGAAACCGTCCTCATGCGTTACCGCCAACGCCGCACCCTGTGCATCTCCACGCAGGCCGGCTGCGCCATGGGGTGCGTGTTCTGCGCCACCGGGCAGATGGGTTTTCGCGCCAACCTTTCGGGCGGGGAAATCGTCGAGCAGGTTTTGTATTTTGCCCGCCAGTTGAAACCCCTGGGGGAACGGCTCACCAACGTGGTGGTGATGGGCATGGGCGAACCCTTTCACAACTACGAGGCCACCCTGGCGGCCATCGACCGGCTCAACCACCACGAGGGGTTCAACATGGGCGCACGGCGGTTCACCATCTCGACCGTGGGGCTGGTACCCATGATCCGGCGATTCGCCGCCGAGCGCAGGCAGATCAACCTGGCCATCTCCCTGCACGCCGCAGACGACGAAACGCGCGCCGCCATGCTGCCGATCAACAAAAAGTACCCGCTGGACGTTTTGCTGGCCGCATGCCGGGAGTACGTGGAAGCCACCCACCGCCGCATTACGTTCGAGTGGGCTTTGATCCATGAACACAACGACACACCGGAACAGGCTGCAAAACTGGCCGCGCTGCTGCAAGGGTTGAACTGCCACGTCAACGTCATCCCGCTCAATCCCACCCAGGGCTACACCGGCCAGCCCACCACCCGCCGCCGCGCCCTGGAATTTTGCCGCGTCCTGGAAAGCCACGGCATCCCCTGTACCATCCGGGCGCGGCGCGGCATCGACATCCAGGCCGGTTGCGGCCAACTGGCCGTTCAGGCATAGCAACCATGCCCGCTCAAAACCAACCCCATGTCATCGCCGAAAAAATCCGTAAAGCGCTGGAAGCCAACCGCTACCAGCAGGCCATCGAGATCCTGCTCGACTATCATCCGGTGGACCAGGCCGACGCGTTCAACAACCTCGACGAAAAGCACCAGCAAGCCCTGCTCAAGCACCTGGACGTTCCCGCCACTGCCGACCTGTTCGACGAACTGGAAGACGAAGACACCCTGGAGGCCTCGGCCTCGCTTTCGGTGGAGCGGCTGGCCGACGTATTGGACGAAATGGACCCGGACGAGGCCGCAGACCTGTTAGGCGACCTGCCCCCGGCGCGCGCCGCCCAGGCCCTGGCCGAGATGGAAGACCCGGCAGACGTCCTCCCTCTCCTGGGATACCCGGACGAAACCGCTGGCGGGCGAATGACCACCAGCTACATCGCCCTTCGCAGGCACACCACCGCACAGCAGGCCATCGAATTTCTACGCCAGGTTGGCCCGGACATCGACGTGCCCTACTACCTGTTCGTCATCGACCGGGAAAACAGGCTCTCCGGCGTGGTGGGGTTGCGCGATTTGGTGATCGCCGACCCGCACACCCCGATGGAACGCATTATGGACTCGGACGTGATCTTCGTCACCACCGGTACCGACCAGGAAGAGGCCGCCCGCACGATGGCGCGTTACAACTTGTCGGCTTTGCCCGTGGTAGACGAACAACGCCGCCTGGTTGGTGTGATCACCGGTGATGATCTGATCGACGTGCTCGAGGAAGAGGCCACGGAGGACATCTACCGCCTGGCAAACGTTTCGGACATCGATCTCGACCCAGAGAGTCCGGTGGTGGATCAACTCAAAGGCCGTT
>JALUWE010000537.1 GCA_027019845.1 Anaerolineales bacterium
CAGCCCGCGCGCGCCCCACCAAACCGCCTGCCGCAGGCGATACCAGCGTACCCAACCGCGCAATACTTGTTCCAACTCTTGAATAGCGTTCATTTTTCAGGCCTTCTCACCAGGCGAAAGAGCGAAAACGCGTCATCTTTCCGCCTGGCGCACGAAACGGATGCTCAACCAGATCAACACCAGGCTGAGCAGCAGGTAAGTGAAGGTGTACCCCAGCCAGGGGGAGACGATTGGATACGAGATGCTGCCCCAGGGGGAGGGGAGCAGGAAAAAAAACGCAGTCTGTTCATTCAACAGAATTATCTCGCTGACCACTGCCGCGGAGATCGGGTTGAGCATGATCATCAAATAGATCGCTGCGGCTATCATGATCTCGGTGAGGGTCGACATTCCACTTGGAGAACTCGATAGAACGCCGAAGAATATGATGCCCATCGTCAGAAAGACCGGCAGGCCGAACACCAGCATCAGGGTAAACGAGTAAGCCAGCACGGTGGACACCAGGGTGCGTTTGGTGAAGCTGGAGAAAAACACGCCCACCGCGCTGAACGTCAGCGTGGTCACGATCAGCACAATGCTGCCGATGGCAATCTCCGCGTAGGTCACACCGCCGAAGATGGTTGCCAGGCTCAGCAGCGGCAGCCCGGCAAACAGCAGCAACGAAATGAACAGAAACGACGAGTTGAGCTTGCCCATCACCAACGAGCGCGCCGGCAGCAGCGTGGTGCGCAACAGATCGAAGGTCTGCCCCTCGCGTTCGGAGGAGATCGAGCCAGCGGTGAGCGCGGGAGCCACGAAACAGGCTGTGAACAGCAGCAGCAGCATGGTGGTGCCGAACAGGGTTTTGCCCAGCGTTTGGCGCAGGGTCAGAATGTTCGTCCCGCTCGTGGTGGTCGGGAGGAAAGCCAGATAAATCATGCTGATCAAACTGCTCAACACGAACAGATACACGGTCAACAAAATGAACGCCCGGCCACCGCGCATCCGCCCGCGCATCTCTTTCAGGATCACCGGATTTTGGGTGAATTTCTCTTTTAATCGCAACATGGGTATTCCTTCACGTCACCAATCCCTGCGTCACCCGCATGAAAATCTCTTCCAGGTCACGCGTTTCTTCACTGAAATGGACGACTTGAATGCCTTCGGCGATCAGATGCGCCAGTAATGCGCTAAGGGCCTCATCGCCTCCAACGAACTCGAACTCGAAACGCGCCCGTTCTCCGTTGGGTTTTGTGTTGAGTGCCATCACGTTGGATACCCCCTCCACCGCCTCGAGAACGCGTGCCACATCCTGAGCGTGATCGAGCACAGTTAACTTGACCTGGCGGTGGGGCATGACCAGTTGTTGAAGCTCCTCGATCCCGCCAGTGGCGACCATCTTCCCACCCTCGATGATGCCTACCCGCGTGCCGATCTCGGCCACATCGGCCAAAATGTGGGTGGAGAAGAAGATAGTTTTGCCCAGCCGCGCCAGCTCGAGCAGCAGCTCGCGGATTTCGACGCGGGCGCGCGGGTCCAGCCCGGAGGCTGGTTCGTCCAGAATCAACACCTGCGGGTCGTGGATCAGCGTGCGCGCCAGGCTCAGCCGTTGTTTCATACCGCGCGAGAGGCTGTCCACCATGTCGTTGCGCCTATGTTCCAGCTCGACCAGCTCCAACAGATCGTCGATCAACCCCTTGCGGGCATTGGCGTCGATCCCGTAGCACGCGCCGAAGAAGTCCAGGTACTCCCAGACCTGCATGTCGTTGTACACCCCGAAGAAGTCCGGCATGTAACCGATGGCTTTACGCACCGCGCGCGGCTCTTTGCGCACCGAGTGCCCGGCCACCCGCACTTCGCCGCCATTGGCCTCCAGCAGTGTGGTCATGATGCGGATGGTGCTGGTTTTGCCTGCGCCATTCGGGCCGACGAACCCGTAAATGTCGCCCTCCTCCACGGTCAGGCTCAAAGCATCCACCGCGGTGCGCTGCCCGTATTTTTTTGTCAGGTTTTCGATTTCGATGATCGCGCTCATGCTCACCGTCCGACAACCAGCGTAAAGTCAGATGCTTCGATGGGGATGTAGTTTTGGGTGGGATTTTCGATTTGCAGGCGGATCTCTCCGCCGAAACCCACGTATCGTTCGGGGTTCGGAATCACGTAGTCGCCCCAGTTGCTGACGTCCTGAAGCTGCCAGTCGTTCACCTGGAAATCCCACAGGTAGACTCGCAAGCCCGAGGGGCCGGTGTTGCCGTAGCTGTTCAGGTGCAAAACCAATGCGTCGACGCGGGTGAACTCGATAGGCTGGCTCAGTTGGAAGCGCAGGCTGTAGCTGCCGTTCGGGGCATCGGTGTCGTAAGGAATGGGCCCTTCCGGGCCGCTGGCCGGGGTATTTGCCTCCAATACACTCCAGGTGAAAAAGGAAGGCGGCAGCGTGAGGTTGCCGGAGGTGGGGAAAGCTACCTGGGGGGTGAGGGAGACGATGAAAATCGTGGTGGCGGCCTCCCGGAAGCGCAGGCCGCCGAGTGTGACATTGAGGGGGGAGAAATCTCCGCTCCAGCCGATCAGGTAGAAACCGTTACCGCGCCTGCCCGCGTTTCCCAGGGCTGCGCTCAACAAATTGAATCTGCGGGCCAGATCGGTGTCGTCGATGCCGAAAACGCCGCCCGTGCCGAACACGTCCACCAGTGTGCTGTCGACGCCGTGTAGGAATACGCCCGAGTTTCCGCCCGCCGCGGCCCGGCCGCTCGAGAAGGTCAGGTTCACTTGTTTTGTTTCCCCTGGCCGGAAGTCTCCGATGGTGAGAGGCTGTTCCGGCCCTAGCACGACCGCGTCCCGTAACGTGATCTGGCTGTTATTTTGGAGGCTGCCTATCAGCCGGAACTTGTTGCCGCCGCTGTATTCCAGCGCCAGTTCTTGTGCGAATTGCGGGGCCGGCACCACGCCGGAAACGGCTACCCCGCGAATGCCGCCCACGTCGATGCGCACATCTTCGGCTGCTGCACCGTCTGCGGTCTGTAGAATCGTCCAACTCTCGAGTTCGGATTGCCAGGGATCGGGGTGCATCAGAAAGTTATCGCCCAACTCGATCCGGTAGCTGCGGCGTGAAGGCGAAAAAACACCCACCATCCCGTGGACGCGCGCGTTTTCCCGTTCGGGCCAGACCTGAACGATAGCCACCTGGTTGATCACGGCGCGGTTGCCGCGAATGAACATACCGATCACAAACGCCACCCCGCTAAACAGCACCACCACAGCCGGAACGGTGAACCAGGCCCACTCGCGGCGTTTGAACCAGCGTAAGACCGCGTAGTTCAGCGGGCCGAGTGTGAACACATACAACCCCAGGAATCCGCAAATCAACAACACCGAGGGCAGCGCCAACCCGGGGATGTTGCCGATGGCATCTGCCGCGGCGCGCCAGTCCTCGAAGCCGCTGGCCCAGGACGGGATGTTGGGCGCGGTGGAAAACAACGATTGGTAAAGCTGTTCCAGCCCGTTCCAGGTGCGCAACGGGGCCAGCGAAGGATCGGGCGCGAAGAAATACACCTCGCCGTAACCGGATTGCTGCCGGACGATCAGCGGCAAACCGTCCTGCGCCGCCAGCACGACCGCCTCCCGGCGCAATTGCCCTGTGGCGACCACGGCCTCCCCCGTCAGGGGATCGCCCGCCACGCTGAGAGCCTCCAGCGCGGAAAGATTGGGCAGCGTCTGCGTACCGCTGACTTGCAGGGGCAGCAAGTCTCCCAGACCGGCGGTGGTTTTGGCCCAGCCGGGACCGCCGGTGACCACCAGCCGCCCGCCGTTGGCAACCCAGTCACGGATGACCTGGCGTTGGGAATCGCTCAGCGCGCCGGTGTCCACGTCGGAGATGACCAGCAAGTCCAGCATGTCGAGGCCCTGGACACGGTCCGGGATGTCTGCCGGCCCCAACTGGGCAAGTGTCACCTGGCCGCGGGGCACATCCAGACTGCTCAAGAGGTTGAACACGGAAGGGCTACCGGCCCACACACCGGCCACCAGATCGTAGGGTTGTATGCAGGAAACCGGGCGCACCAGCTCGCGCACCGTCCGGCCCTGGGCGGTCAGCCGGATGCTGACGGTGTTGGGACGCCTGCGCGGGTAGACGTACACCGTCACTTCTTTGCGCGAAACCGCTGGCAGGCTGAGCGCCCGCACATAACGCCATCCGGTGGAGGAGTCTTGGGGCAGGACCTCGATCTGGCCCTCCAGATCGGAACCGTTGTTTTCTACCACCACCCGTACCGGGAACCAACGGTCGGACTTGCAGTAACCGTCCAGGCCTATGCTGGCGGAGAGGGCGATGTTCTCACCGGTCTGCGCCTGCACCTCGCGGGCGGGAAGCAACGCGGCGAAAAAAAGCAAGCCCATGAGCAGGAGGGCTGCGACCGGCGGGAAACTTCGTGGAAAACGGGGTGAGTTCATGATGGAGTATGATACCGCATTTCACTTAACGCTGCAAAAGCAGATTGGGTTTCATTTCCCGCCCGCTATTCCTACCTCTCAGGCTACAACTGGCCCGAGGAGGCCTCCATCTCTAAAATCAATGCTGCATATTGGGGGTCGTCATAACGGGAGAGGGTAAACGCTTTCGCATAGTCAAACAATTCTTCCCCACACACGTGCTGGGCCAGCAATTCCCCGCCCGACATGGCGGCCATGATGCCAAAGCCGGACACCGCGCCGAAAATGTACGCGCCTTCGACCGGCAGCGGGCCGATCAGCGGACGGTTTTCACGCGTCTTGCAGTAATAGCCGCCGTCGATGATGGGTCTTTGCAATTTTCCAGCGTACACGGCCAGGCCCGGCACCATATTGATCAACCCGCGCAGAACGATTTCCGCGTACTCAGGCGCAAAATGCGGCTCAGCAACCGGTTCCTGCACATGGGTATCATACGTCCAGAGCGCCAACAAGAATGGACTGCCTGCGTGGCCTTCTGGCCGGAAATGGACGCCCGCCGGAAACTTTTCCAACAGCCAACGTGCTTCTTCGTCTTTCTCCAGTTCACCGCGCTCGTGCGCCTCCCAAAAAAGGTGAGCGGGATCGTCCCAGATCATTAGCGGTACATCGCGGGGGATAACGCCCAGCGGGTCCTTGATGACCGCTTTGGCGTGCAGCTCGTTGAAGACGGGCAATTTTACGCCGATCAGGTCCGCGGTTTGTTGGAGAAACGGGCCGGAGGCGATCACAAAATTCTCGGTCTGGATAGCTTCGAGGCCCTGCGTGGTTTGAATATGGACTGTGCGGACGCGGTTCTTTTCCGTTGTCACAGCAACCACCGTTCCCTGTACCAGTTCGGTCCCGTGGGCGGTGGCCTGGCGCAGCAGGTACATGCCCAATTGCTGCGCGCTCAGCCACCCGGCGCGGCGCACGTGCAGCATGGCAACGGCTTTGCCGGTAACGAAGGGAAAAGTGCGCCGGATGATCTCCGGTGACAACACCAGGTCCGCGCCGTCCGGCAGCCCCTCGAAACCCTCCGGCGGAGAGGGGGTGTAGGGCGGCTCGTTTTCCTGGCCGCGATGAATCCGCAGCGAGCCGGCCCCCCGCTCGCAAATCCGCCGCGCGGCTGTCTGGTATTCCGCCGCGCGCTGGTGGTCTGCGGTCAGAAAGACGTACCCGCGGCGGTTGAGAGCAAAATAATTGTTGCTCTGCCGCGCCAGTTGCTCCAACAGCTCGATGCTGCGGTTCATAAAGCGCACCATGGTGTCGTCCGGGCCGGGCCACCAGTTACGGTAGCATTCGGTCGATTTCGAGCTGGTAAAGGTCATCGGTTCGCGGGGGTCCACTAATACGACTCGCTTTACGTTCCGCTCGGCTGCCAGGTGATACGCGGCGGAGATGCCGCATATCCCCGCGCCGCAGATGACCACATCCGCTGTGTTTGTGTTCACAAAGGCCTCCGTTTCACTCGTGGGTGGTGGTTGTAAAGGCAGTGACAGGGGGCACACAGTTTCATGCCAGCCGTTCCTTATGTCATTCTGAGCGACCGGCTGTTGCTTGCGGCATTCTGAGCGACAGCGAAGAGTCTCAACGATGGTGGGGGAGATTCTTCGGGCACTGCGTGCCCTCAGAATGACGGGAGGGGGGTGTCATTCTGAGCGTTGTCGTTTGTGTCATTCTGATGACGTGCCGCGGCCTGCGAGGCCAGCTCGAGGTTGGCCCGTGTGCGCTCCAGCCGTCGTTGGTCCCCGATTTCTTCGTAGATTTCCGCGCTCTCCTGGAGCAAGGTTCGGGCATTGAG
>JALUWE010000538.1 GCA_027019845.1 Anaerolineales bacterium
CCCCCTCTCGAGCCGAAACATACCAACCCTATACCGACAAAGAGATCATTTTCGGCATCCGCCCGGAGGACATCCACAACCCCGACTTCGCCCCGCCCGGCATCGAACCGGCGTACGTCCCCGGAAAAATCGACGTGACCGAAATTATGGGCAACGAAATTTTCGCCTATCTGCAAAACGGCCGGCATTCCTTCATCGCCCGCGTCGATCCGCGTTCCCGTTACAAGATGGGCCAGGAGGTGCAGGTCATCTTCAACATGGCAAACATGCACATCTTCGACAAGGATACGGAGAAGGCGATTCGGTGAGGGGAAAGTGTAAGGCGTAAGGCGTAATGCCTCACAAATATCTCCAACCGCTGCTCAACGAAAGAACATCCAAGATCGTGCTGCTGGTGCTGGACGGGCTGGGGGGACTGCCCGTCGAACCCGGCGGCCCGACCGAGCTAGAGGCCGCCCACACCCCTCACCTGGACCGGCTGGCCGCGGAAGGCTCGCTGGGACAAACGATTCCCATTCGCCCCGGGATCACGCCCGGGTCCGGCCCTGCGCACCTGGCGCTGTTCGGCTATGACCCGCTGGCGTATGCGGTGGGCCGCGGCGCGCTCTCCGCCTTGGGGGTCGGCATGGATTTCGCGCCCGGGGACGTGGCCGCGCGCGGCAACTTCTGCACGCTGGACCAAAACGGGCTGATCACAGACCGCCGCGCGGGACGCATCCCTACCGACGAGGCCGCGCCCCTGGTGGAAAAGCTACGAGCCATCCGGGTGCCGGGTGTGCGCGTGGAGGTCGCGCCGGTCAAAGAATACCGCTTCGCGGTGGTGATGCGCGGCGAGGGGCTGTCCCCCCATCTGGCCGACACCGATCCGCAGGCCACCGGGAAGCCGCCCCTGCCGGTGACCGCCACCCAGCCGGAGGCCGAAGAAACCGCGCGGCTGTTCAACCAATGGATCGCGGCGGCCCGCAAAGCCCTGGCCGATCAGCCGCGCGCCAACGGCGTCACCCTGCGCGGGTTTGCCACCGACCCCGGTATGCCGAAGTATCGGGAGGTTTACGGGCTGCGGGCCGCGTGCGTGGCCGTGTACCCGATGTACAAGGGCGTGTCGCGGCTGGTGGGCATGGATGTGGTCCCGTTCGAGGGCGAATCTCCCGCGGACGAGTTCGCCGCGGCGGCTCGTATCTGGGACGAGTACGATTTCATCTTCATCCACATCAAGAAGACCGACAGCATGGGCGAAGACGGCAATTTCCAGGGCAAGGTGAAGGTAATCGAAAGCGTGGACGCCGCGCTGCCCGCGCTGCTGGAACGGAAGCCGGACGTATTGATGGTAACAGGCGATCACGCCACTCCGGCGCGGCTGCGCTCCCACTCCTGGCACCCGGTGCCCTTTTTGCTGTGGGCCCCGGCCTCCCACCTGCCCGACGCGCAAACCGCGTTCGGGGAGCGCGCTTGCGCCCGCGGCGGGTTGGGGACGTTTCTGGCGCAGGAGGCCATGTCACTGGCCCTGGCGCACGCACTACGGTTGAAGAAATACGGGGCATAGAAGAGGGCAGCACCTATCCACGGGGGATTGTTTTAATTTCATTACCGAACAATTCCAATCGAAGAATCACCTTCGAGTGGCGTTTCGTTCACTTGATGACATGCTATAATCACCAATGTATTATTTAGGGATCCCGCTTTGTTGCCGATCCCCTAAGATGACAGTACTTACGCCGTTCATGCCTGTGGTGTCATTGCGAGGCGGGCTGTGCCCGCCAAAGCAATCTCCTCCACGATGTAGGGGATTGCTTCGCACCCTTTCGGGTGCTCGCAATGACACCAAACCCGTACTTGATCATCAACTGCGTCAGTACTGTAAGATGACACATGAAATTGGGGGCCGAGGCAGCCTCGAGTCGGTGCATACCGGCTGCTCATCGCATTCGGCTTCCCCATGACAGGGACAAATCCTTCATGTCATCAGCGCTGCTGCAAATTTACTCCTTGCTGACCACCCCGCCCGGCAATTTAACGTATCACCTTGTTCTGGCCTTTTCGATTCTCGTCGCTCTGGTAACCGCTATCCCCCAACTGCGTGATAGAAAAATTTCGGGATGGGGCAGAACCGTTCTTGGGTTGTCTCTTTTGCTCGCCAGCCGGCTGTTTTTAATCACATTGGCGGGGTTGGCCTTCTTAGGAGTGTTCAACTCCCAGGCTGTTCTTCCTCCACTCGACAGAGCGGTGTCCGCCCTGGGCATCTTGGTGATTGTATGGCTTTGGGGGCTACCCAAACCCTCTCGATTGGGGGACATTGCCGCGGTCTTACTCGCGTTATTGGTTGCGACCGCCGCTGTATTCAGCCTGATCAGCTGGTCCGGTAACGCGGCAGGCACGCCTTTTAACAATTTCTGGTTGAATTCGGCGTGGGAAATCTTTTCCATCGTGCTGATTTTGTTGGGAATGCTGCTTTTGGTGCTCCAAAGAGAGGAAAAATGGGAGCAGGGTTTTACCATACTGCTCATTCTTGTCTCGGGCCATCTCGCGCATCTCTTCCTTCCAGACATCAATGGATATTTTCCTGCGGCTGTGCGCCTGGCACAAATAGCAGCCTACCCTTTGCTGTTTACCCTCACCCAACGGGAAGCACAACCCTCTTCAGTCCCCCAGCTTGCCGAGGAGGGCGCACAAGGCGAGACAACTCACGAAACGGACGATTTAGAAGCCATGCGCTCAGAGCTGGAAACATTGAGACAGAAAAACACCTCTTTGACTACTGAGGTTCTCAGCCTCAGAGAGGCGTTGAATCTCGCCACACCGGAGGCGGATAACCCGTCTGCATTGCTGGATGCGCACCAACGGGCCAAAGACCAGATCGCACTCCTCGAGAAAGAGAACGAAAACCTTCGCAAGTTAATTGAAGAGCAGCACCCGGCGGTGAGCGAGCTTGAAGAAAGTTTGGCTGCCCTGACAGCCGAGCATGAAGCGGCTCAAAAAGTGATTGCCCGGTTGGAGGCCGAAATTGCGGAACTTCGCTCCTCGGCGGAACCCAAAAGGAGCACCGAGGAAATGGATGAACTCATCGCCGCTCTCCATACCGAAAACGAAAAACTTCGCCTGGAGCTGGAAAATGCGCGGCGGCAAATGGCTAAAATGTCCGAAGATGCGCCTGCCGCCCTTTCCGAGGACTATTTGGAAAATGAGCTTCGTGACGCTTTGAAAGAAATCGCCCGGCTCCAGAAATTGCTGGGAGAGGCGGAGATTCAAATCTTTCAACTAGAAAGACAAATTCAGGCCACGAAGTCTTCTGACAGATGGAACCTGATCGTCTCCATTGCCCAAGAAATGCGGCAACCCATGTCCTCAGTGGTGGGGTACTCCGATTTTTTGTTGAGCGAATCGGTCGGTATACTGGGAGCCTTGCAGCGCAAATTTCTGGAACGGGTGAAAGCCTCCACGGAGCGCATGAACTCGATGATAGAAAATCTGGTGCAAATTGCAACCATGGAAGCCGGGCACACAAAACTCACCCTGGGCATCGTCGATCTTGCCGAAGTCATCGATACAGCCATCTCAAACGCCAGCCCCCAGATTCGCGAAAAGAACATCACCCTGTTAATGGAATTACCGGACGACATCCCCCATCTGGAGGGCGACCCCGATGCCATTCAACTGATCCTCACCCACATATTCCAGAACGCCAGCGCAGCCACCCCCCCCGAAGGAGAGATCAACATCAGTCTCGGCTTCGAAAACTTCGGCGACAGCCAGGAATACATCCTGCTCAAAGTAACCGACAGCGGCGACGGCATTCCCCCTGAAGAAATCCAACACGTATTCGAGCATTCCCAACAAGACGACGAGCACACGGTCCCGGGGTTGGGCGGCTCGAACGTTGGACTGGCGATCTCGAAAACATTGGTGGAGGCGCACGGCGGCAGAATTTGGGTCGAATCAGAGCTGGGAAAGGGGTCAACGTTCAGCATTCTGTTGCCTCTCTCTCAAACTCCTCCCGCCAGTCTGATCTCGGAGTGGAGCGGTTAAAATGGCTTCTTTTCGCCAACTGTTGGCGGGGCTTTCGCTCGGAGCGATCTCGATTTTGATTGTGGCCGGAAGCATCTTCCTGGCATTTGCCGAAGAAAACACCGGCACAGCGCCAGTCTTCCCAACGCCCACTTTTAGCGTCACACCTCTCCCGACCGGACGGAGTGGGGAAACAGCGGTTGCCCAGCCCCCCACGCCCACCTTTCCTCCATCACCAACCAACCCGCCACCCACCGACTGTCTCCCCCCCACCGGATGGGTGCGTATGGAAGTCCAAGACGGCGACACGCTGGAAACAATTGCTCAGGCAACTGGCATATCCGTTGAGTCGCTCAAAAACAACAACTGCCTTTTTGTGGATACACTCCTGCCCGGCACCGATCTCTACGTCCCCTTTCTGACACCTACCCCATCTCCCGCGGCCAGCCCAACACCGAAAAACACAGCCATTCCCTGCGGCCCGCCTGCCGGGTGGGTGCTCTACACCGTACAGGAAGGCGAAACCCTGTTCCGTCTCAGCCAGGCTTTTCAGACCACGGTATTCCAGTTACAAAACGCCAATTGCCTGGGGAGCAGCACCCTGATCAAAGCCGGGCAAAAACTCTTCGTGCCCAACCGCCCGACCATCACGCCTACTCCAACCAATACACCCCTCCCGACCAATACGCCGCTTCCAACCAGCACACCCCTCCCGACCAATACGCCGCTTCCAACCAGCACACCCGTCCCGACCAACACCCCGACCCCAACACCCCTGCCCACGGAAACCGGCACGCCCGTTCCATCGCCAACGCCCACCCCAACCAACACACCCATCACGCCCACACCCACATTCACAGATACGCCCCCCGCGACGGGAACTCCCACGCCCACCCCGACGTTTACAAACACACCGACACCATCCGTCACTCCCCTGCCTCCCACCAACACGCCCACCCCGTAAAACATCACTGCGCATCCAGGTACCAGGATGAAAAACCATCGAAAGATTCTACTGTTCGGCATCATTCTGCTGGCGGGACTGGCATGTCAGGCAGCCGAACAACTATCCAGCGCCCCCACTCCCGAGCTGAACCAGACAACCGGCGACTCACCCGGCAACCAGAATTCCTCCGGTGCAGCAACCATCACCCCCACACCGTTTTTGCCCTCCGAAGCCACCATACCCGCGGTCACACCCACGCCGGAGGTCACCCCTGCGTGGGGCGGCTATCCAGGCCCAAGCGTCCAACCGGCCATCCCCATTCCGCCACCCGTCGATCCCATCCAACAACCCGCCGGGCAAGTCAACATCCTGCTGCTCGGTTCCGACCAACGCCCCGGCGAGGGCGGCTTTAGAACCGACACGATCTTGCTACTCACCCTCAACCCCAACCAGGGCACGGTCCACATCACATCTTTTCCACGCGACCTGTACGTCTACATCCCCGGTTGGACCATGCAACGCATCAATACAGCCCAACAAAAGGGGGGCTTTGCCCTCACATCGGCCACCTTCGAATACAACTTCGGCACCCCCCTCGACCATTTCGTGATGATCAACTTCGCCGGATTCGTAAGCACCATCGACAGTTTGGGAGGCATCGATGTCAACGTTCCCCAAGCGCTCAGCGAGGGCGACTATTCCGTCTCTCCCGGCCTCGTCCACATGAACGGCGAAATGGCACTGTGGTACGTGCGCTCCCGTTACACCACCAACGACTTCGACCGCACCCGCCGCCAACAAGAAGTGCTCCTCGCCATCTTCCGCAAACTGATCAGCCTGAACGGCATCCAAAGAGCGCCCGAGCTGTACGAGCTGTACCGCGATAACGTGGTCACAGATATGGCCTTTTCGGACATGACCCCCTTCATCGGCCTGGCAAGCCAGATAGCACAGGACACCTCCAAAGTCCAATCATATTACCTCGGCCCCCAACAGGTCACTCCATATCGGGTCCCCTCCACTGGCGCGCAGGTGCTGCTTCCCAAACGCGAGGCCGTGCTCGAAGTCATGCGCCAGGCGCTCAACGCGCCGTGACCCCGCCCCGGGCAAATGCGCCTTAAACTCGTGCTCTACACCCTGCTCCTGGGAGGCGCAACCCTCGCCTGCGCCATCCCCTGGGAAACCCCCACGCCTCCACCCCCTTCCCCCTCCCTCCCCTCCTCACCTCCTCCCCTCCTCACTCCCTCTCCTTCCCCTTCCCC
>JALUWE010000539.1 GCA_027019845.1 Anaerolineales bacterium
ATCTCCGCGGCTTGATGTGCGCTCTTGCCTTCAAACGGCATGATCACCAGCAAATCCACGTCCGAATCCGGCCCCGGCGCGCCGTAGGCGTGCGAGCCGAACAGGATGATCTTGCGCGGGTGAAATTTTTTCGCGATGCGCGCACTCAGTGCTAAAATCTCCTCCGCAAGCGGGGAGTTGAGCGTTGGTTGCCGCGCGGCGGTGAGGGCTTCAGTCTTCATTCCAGGTTGCCTCGAAGGTGTATTCAAAGCGTTGAATGGCTGCATCCCGCGAGCCAAAGAGAAACACCCTCACCGCGTAACCCGCCAGGCCGTCCAAAACGATCTTGCGCGCCAGCGCCAGGTCCACTTCCGGGTGCAATCGCTCTTCTTGCAAACGTGTGCCAGCCGTCATCGTTCGCTCCTACCCCTCATTATACCGAATCGGCTCGACATCGCGGCGCGCGGCCTCGGCTGCCTTCAACCCGCGCGGGTAGTAAAACGTCTGGCGCAGAGGCGCGGTGAGCGGGGTGTTGGCCCGCCGGTAGCCGCGATAGGTCCCCCAAAATTGCAGCACCCGGAACCACACAATGCTGCGCCAACTGGCCCACAACACGCCCTGCCGCGCCGCGTGCCACATATCGGTGAACACGTTCGCCCAGACCATGCGCAGGCAATCGTACAGGTTGAAATGCGCCTCGGGATACAACCGTTTGAAGGCCATCGCCTCGCGCATGTAACGGTGGTACACCTGTCGCGGTCGCTCGTTATGCACATGCACGATCTCGGCCTCCGGCACATAGGCCAGCGCGTACCCCTGTTCAATCGCCCACTTGGCCCACGCCAGGTCTTCCAGACCGGTCAGCGTCTCGTCGTAAGGGTGCTGCTGCCACAACTCCCGGCGGATGGCCGCGTTGGCGTTGTTGCAAAAGGGGTGCGTCTGCCGCGGGTTGGGTTCGTCCGGGAACCAGCGGGCGAAAATCTGGTGCTCGGAAAACTTGCTGGTCGCCGCGCCGCGCTGCTTGCCGTAGGCCAGCGCGATGCCGGGGTCCGCCAGCGGCGCGGTCAGCCGTTCCAGCCAATCGGGATACACCGGATACACATGCGCGCTGGCGATCACGACGAACTCGCCGGTTGCCGCCTCCATACCCTTGTTCAGCGAATACCCGAAGGTGAAATCCTGTGGCCGGATACCGATCACCCGCGCGCCATACCGCCGCGCAATCGCCACGGTCGCGTCCGTCGAACCGGAATCCACCAACACCACCTCCACCTCCCGCACGCTCTGCTGCGAAATACCCTCCAGCAACCGCCCGATGTGCGCCTGCTCGTTATAAGCCCGCACCACCACCGAGATTTTCGATTTTCGATCTTCGATCTTCGATCTACCAACCATCATCCTTCTCATACCCCAACCGTACTAACAAATCCCCGGCCACCTGCTTGAACAGCCGTTTGTGTTCCGGGGTGAAGACCTGGCGCCAACCGCCCACCCGCCCCGAGCGGAACGTCGGCGATTTGGCCGGGTTCAGCCCCCGGATCAGGGCACGGACCGCCTGCGGGACCCGCACAGGGAGCGGGAACCCGCGCGCGGCCGCGTGCTCAATCACCCGCCCAATTGCGGCCTCCTGGCCCTCGATCAGCTCCTCGAACCGCAACGCGCACACCTCGGGCCGCTCCAGCCAGCCCAAATACGGCTCGAAACGGCCGCGGATGTCCGGGAAGGGCGCGTCCAACTCGGGGCGGCCCAAAATGCTGGTGCGCAGCCGGGCGTCGAAGTCCGGTAGAGAGCGGTAGTAGGCGTGGTGGACATGGTTGGTTTCGATCTCGGTCACATAATGCACGTGCGAGACCACCACATCGCGCGGGTCGCGGTACACGAAAAAGGGCGCCACCCCATCGCGGCACAGCGCGGCCACGATCTCCGGCAAGGCGTGCAGGTGCCCGTACGCGATGTCCCCGGGCCGCAGCCGCGCCAGCTCGGACAGGATGGCGCGCAGAGGCCGCGGCTGCCCGGTCGGGCCGTCGAACATCACCACCGCGGGCAGCCCGCTGTCCACCGCCGGGCCCAGGCGGGTGAAGCCCTGCAAAATCTGGATGAGCAGGTGGGTGCCGCTCTTCGGGAAGGCGTTGGCGAACAAAACAGGCGCGCCCTCCAACGATTTGCCATAGCGCGCCCGCGCCACCCCGCGGCGCAGGCGGTGGCGGAGGTGTTTAATATTCATACCCCAACCGCCTCACCAACTCCCCGGCCACGGCCTCGAAACGCGCCAGATTCGCCCTCGTGAAGTGCTCCCGCCACTCTCCCGGCTTCCCTTTGCGAAAGGTACCCGACTTGCGCGGCGCGATGCCGCGGGCCAGCACCTCGATGGCGGCCTGGCGGTCGAGCGCAGGATGAAAACCGAAGGCCGCCAGATAATCCAAAATCTTCCCAATACCCAATTCCCGATTCCCGATCAGCTCCTCGAATTTCAGGCACAACACCCCGGGCACCTCCAGCCAACCGAGATAGTGGCTGTACCGCTCAAGCACGGAGGGGGCGCGCACGCCGGCCGCGTCCACCCCCTCGATGGCCGCGTTGATGCGCGCCTCCATGTCTGGCAGAGAGCGGTAATACGCGTGCAGCATGTGGCCTGCGTGCATGTCTGTGGCGTAGAAAATCTGCGAGATCACCCAATCGCGCGGGTCGCGGTACACGAACAGAGCCGCCCGCCCCGGGCCGGTGACCGCGGAAATCCACGGCTCCTCCGCGTGCAGGTAGCCGTAACGGATGTCGCCGGGCCGCATGGCGCGGATTTCGGCCAGCACGCGGGCAGCGGGCAGCTTGCGGTTGTCCTCATAACGGTTGACGGGCGGGAAGCCGGGGTTGACGAACGGCCCGATCTCGGTCAGCCCTTCGAGCACCTGGATCAGCAGGTGTGACCCCGACTTGGGCATGGCGTTGCCCAACACCGCCGGCATGGCGCGCAGATTGCCCGCGCCCCATTTGCGGGCCGCCCGCGCCCGGCGCAGGTGGTAACGGAAGGTTTTGAGAAGGCGTTTGGTTGGGTAGTACACGCGAAAGACAGTGTTCAGTAGCCAGTGGTCAGTGTTCAGTGATCAGTGTTCAGTGGTCAGCCTTTTGCCCACTGAATACCGTACACCGAATACTGAATACTGTACACTGTACACTGAATCACTCCGGCATCAAAAACGCTTCCCCCTCCAACACCCCCTCCCGGATCACCCGAATTGCCGCCGCGCTCTCCAGCCTTTCGAGCGAAAAATCCTTCAGGTTCACGTACCCGCGCGTGGGGTGCGGCTCGAGAAAGTCGCCGAAGGGCAGCGGGGTGCGCCAGAGCTGGTAGTACTGGAAGCGGCGGGCGTTGCGCACGAATTCCGGGGGCGTGTCCAGTTGTTTCGCGGCCAGAAAACGCTCGGCCAGCGCGCGGTGCTCGTCCGGGGTAGCGGGCAGGTAGACGCAGTTGTGCGGGGTGTAGCGCGCCCGGCCACCGTTCAACACCACCCTGCCCATCAACGCGGCCTCCAGCCCGATGGTCGAGTTGTAGACCATGACGAATTTGGCGCGCTGGATCAGGGCATACGAGCTGAGGTACTGGCGCGGGGGGATGTAGACCACGTTCGGCAGGCTCGCCGCGCCCGAGCGGGACACCCACCCGTCCACGGTCTCACGGGCCTGCTTGCGCGAGCCGGGGCGCAGCTCGTCCGGGTGGGCGCGGATCACGAACAGGGTCTCCGGGTGGCCGCGGATGATCGCCAGAATCTGGTCCAGCCAGGCGAACATGTGCTCGAACACCACGTTGGCGTGAATCTGGCTGGTGTCGAAGACCACGTTGGTGAACACCGGCACGAGCTGGCGGTGGGCTTCGATCTTTGCCAGCAAGGCATCGTCCAGCCCGCGCATCTCGGGCCAAAACTTCAGCCCGGCCATGGTGAAATCGCCCTGAAAACGCTGCTGCAAATAGGCGTCCAGCCGCGCGTTTTGCGCCGGGGAAAGCTCGAAATCGTCCGGGATGTGAACGGGGTAGGCAGTGACCTGTTCATGGGAGAAGAAAGCGGTCAGCGGCTGGTGCGCGACCTCGTGCGTGACCACGCGTATGCCATGCTGCTGCGCGGCCCAACGCGCGGCGGCCTCCGGGTACGAGACGCCGTTGAAGACCACCACACATTGCGGGTCGCTCCCGGCCAGAAAGCGGTCGAACTCGCGCCAGACATGGTAAGCGGAGAGGATGAAACTGCGAAACAGGGCGCGCGTCCGCTCATCGTCCGCCAGATGGTGGACGCGCAGCACCCAGCGCATGGAGGGCAGGGTGAGCGACCCCAGCGGGACACGGTTGAACGAGCATTTCGCCAGCTCCGGCACGCTTTTGCCCTCCAGCGCGGCGGCCAGCTCGGGGTCCGGGCGAAACTCGAACCAGCGCGTCTCCGCGTGGGCGAACAGCACCTCGGACTGGGCCACACACGTGCGGCAGGGCGGCGGGTTGGCGGGACCATTGATCACCACCCCCAGCGGGCAGCGGCTCATCCCCGCGCGGCAGCCAAAATAGCGCACCGGCACGCCCGCCAGTTGCAGCCCCATGGCCGCCAGCATGGCAAACGCCGCGTTCTGGCTGATGCCCCCCAGCCGGGTGGAGGCGTTGAAGAAAACAACCGGTTTCCGGTTGGGGTGCGGGTTCGCCCGCTGCCGGATTTGCCGTGCCAGGGCCAGCGCGCGGCGGTCGTTGGCGCGGCGCAGAAGGTAGTCGCGGACACGGGGGATGGCGAGGGTCATCGGTGGTTAGGGGGGCACAAGGTGGGCAGGGAGAGGGGGAGATGGGGAGATAGGTAAGCAGGTACACAGGTAAACAAGTAAACAGGTGCACAAGTAAACAGGTAAACAAGTAAACAGGTACATAAGTAAACGCGGAAACATGTGAAACCACCCTGTCTACCTGATACCTGTCTACTTTGTCTACCTGCCTACCTGCCTACCTGTCTACCTGCCTACCTCCTCACTTCACCCGCCGCAGCTTTTCCCGCGCGCCCTGCTCGCTCTCGTACACCTTCTTCACCCCATCGCCCAGGGCTGCCGGGGTCAGGCGGATGTTTTTGACCAGCCGGAACAGCCCGCCCGGCTCTACGGAGGCGGCCTGATCGCTGCCCCACATGGCGCGGTCGAGGGTGATGTGCCGTTCCACGAAACACGCGCCGAACGCCACCGCGATCACCGAGGGGATCAGCCCCACCTCGTGGCCGGAGTAGCCAATCGGGATGTCCGGGAAGGTGTTGCGCAGGGTCTGGATCATTTTCAGGTTGAGTTCGTGCTCCGGGCAGGGGTAGGTGCTGGTGGAATGGCAGATGAGCAGGTTCTCCGTTCCGGCCACGCCCACCGCGGCGTAAATCTCCTCCATGGTGGACATGCCGGTGGACAGGATCAGCGGGCGGCCCGTGCTGCGCGCTTTGCGGATCAGGTCGTGGTCGGTCAGGCTGGCGGAGGGCAGTTTGTAGGCCACGGTGTCGAAATTGTCCTCCATAAAATCCACGGACGGCTCATCCCAGACGGAGACGAACCAGTCGATGCCCACTTTTTTGCACGTTTCGTCGATCTGGCGGTATTCCTCCAGCCCGAACTCGATTTTGTGGCGGTATTCGAGATAGGTGATGTAGCCCCACGGGGTCTCGCGCATTTTGGTCTGCTGTTCGGGCGGGACGCAGATCTCGGGGGTGCGTTTCTGGAATTTGACCGCGTCCACGCCCGCCCATTTCGCCATCTCGATCAATTTCTTGGCGATTTCGACATCCCCGTTGTGGTTGATGCCGATCTCGCCGACGATGTAGGTGGGGTGTCCGTCTCCAACGAGACGGTTGCCGATTTTGATTTCACGTGTCATGGTGGTCCTTTGGGGGTGAGGAGAGGAGAAAACTCGAACTGTTTTGACTGTTTGCCTGTTGCGGTATACACTGATGGTATATTCCGTTACGGAGGTGATGTTGTGGAGACCGCAAAATTATTTCGGAATGGCCGCAGCCAGGCGGTGCGGCTGCCCAAGAAATACCGTTTCGAGGGCACGGAAGTATACATCAAAAAAATAGGCGATGCGGTGGTGCTTCTGCCAGTGACGGATTCGTGGAACAGCCTGTTTGACAGCCTGAAGATGTTTTCGGAGGATTTCATGCAGGCCAGGGAACAACCGCCGGAACAACCGCGTGAGAACATTTTCGAATGAA
>JALUWE010000540.1 GCA_027019845.1 Anaerolineales bacterium
GGGGATGGTTGTTCCGCGCGTGGTTATTGGTGGTCGGGGCGACCGGCCGGTCGCCCCGACGGTCGCTGCGCTCCCTCAGAATGACAGGGTTGTGTGTCATTCTGAGCGACGGCGAAGAATCTCGGCGATGGCGCTCCGGATTCTTCGGTCGCTGCGCTCCCTCAGAATGACAGGTGCTCACAGTTCCCAAGTGCGTAAGTCCTGTCATTCGGGTGGGTAACGCAAACAGGTACAGCAGCGAGGAAAAATCCAAAGCTGCTGTACCTGTCTGCTGCCCAGTGCTCGACCGGTATGTCGGTTACTGACAGTACTTACGCAGTTGAGACCTCACAGGTCTACTACCACACGATGCAGGAAGATTTTACCCAAAATAGCTTGCATCCGGGCATCTCCATGCGCTGTGAGACCTGTGAGGTCTGGGTGCGACTTTTCAAGTGCGTAAGTCCTCTTACTGGGGAATATCGTAAGTGCTGACTGTGTAGTCTAGCACATCCACATAGATGTCCGCAAAGGGGTTATCCCACATGACGGTGAAGATCAAAAAGGTGGTTCCCCGGCTCTCGAAGAAGCTGATCCCGGAAAAGTCTCCGCCTGGCGAATTCCACGTCAGCCGCTCGCTGCCATCGGGTTGCACCTGATCATCGGTGATGGTAATGTCGTCTGCGTAAGCTTCTTTGAGCAGTGTCAATGCGAAAGCGCCCGCTTGGGATTTGGAGATTTGTGTGCCGTCATCGTACCCGATATTCTGGATGACAGCATGGTTGTCCGGGGCGTAAAAGGTATCGATCACCACGGTTTCACTCTCATTGCGCTCATAGCGCCACGAGCTGGGCACTTGAAAGGTGAACAAATTGGCCGGCCCAGTGAAGTCGTACACCCATGCGTATGGCTCTAATTGACTAACCGCGGCGCTGTTGAGGTTAAGGGTCTCGATGATCTCCACATACTTGGGGCTATAAGCGGAGAACTTGTCCTGATCCGCCCAGAAATCCAGCGCATAGACCGCCTGATCACGTTGGTTGTAAACGGTCAATACGAGCTGTGGAGTGCCTTGAAACATAACGGATTTGGAAACCGTGGCAACCGTTCCTTCGATTTTGCGCTCGAGCTCCTGGTAGCCCTCGAACTTCCCGAAGAAATTCTGTTCGCGGGCATCCACAAAGCGACCGAAAGCGTTTTCGTCGAAGGTGTACCCTACATTGGTGACCTGCATGTAGATGAAGCCGCTGTCGTCCGGGGCGGAGATAGATACCGAGCCACTATCTTCATTGATGCTCCAACCCATGGGGGGGTTGAAGCTGAAGAGATTTCCGCCATGCACGTAGGGGTTTGGATCGATTTCGAATGCGGATTGGAAGTCACCGGAGGGCTGGTCGGGCGCGGTGGTTGGGGCGGGCGGTGTGTCTGTGGGGGGTGGGGGCTGGGTGGGTGACGGTTCCGTCGGGGTCGGAGGTTCGGTAGGCGGCGGTTGTGTGGGAGGGGGTTGTGTGGGAACGTCCGTGGGCGTGGGGCTGACGGATGTTCCACAAGCCAGGCCGAAGAGCAAGATAAAAATGCCAAAATACATGAATGGTTTGATGGTGGGGGTTTTCATGGGTTTTCTCCTCTCGAAATAAGTTTCCAACGATTCTCTCGAGCAAATATTACCCACCCATCGATCAGAAAACGATCAGAGTCGGGAAGTGGGGCGTGCGAGTTTTGAGTTGGGTTGCGGGATTCGAAGTTCGAGCCGCGTTTTGGTATGGGGTGATCAGAGCCGGGAGCGCTTCCTGAAGCGGAGGTAAAGCAGCCCTGCTCCGGTTACCAGCACGCCCAAACCGCACACCAGTTGTAACAACCCCCACGGGATGGGCGTTCCTTGTACCTGCTCAGGCTGTACGGCGGGTTGGGCGGTCGGGCTGGGCGGCAGCGGTTCCTGTGCCGTCGGGCTGATGAGGGTTGGCGTTGGAGGCACAGGGGTGGGAGTCTCGGTCGGCAGGGGAGTGGGTTCCGGGGTGGTGGTCGGCTCTTCCGTGCCGCCGCCGCCCAAAATGAATGTCTGCTCTGTGGGAACACTCTTCACACGTTCATCACTTTCCTCAGCCGCCTGATCTTCCTGGATGGCCTCCTGCTCTGCACCGGCCACCTCCTCCGGCACAGGCGCTTCCACCTGGGGCTGGTCCGCCGGCGCTTCTGCATCCGGCGGCATCTCACCCACCTCCCCCTGTTCTACCGTGGCTGCCGGAAGTTCTTGTGCGTCGGCCTGCTCTTCGAGCAATGCTTCTGGTGCGGGTGCCTGTGCCATCTGCTGCTCTCCCCCTGGCGCGCCCGTCAACAGGCCGCCTGCCAGCACCAATACGAACATCACGCTCGCCAGTGCAAAAGCCAGTTTGAACGCCGGGTACAGCCGCGAACGCTCGGCTCGCATCCCGGCCATGGCGGGTGTCAGCGTAAAGTTACGCGGTACGCGCAGGGTGGGTGCGTTGCGTAATACGTGCCGGGTGCGGCGCAGTTCTTCCAGCCCGGCGCGTAAATCGGCCCGCGCTTTCATCTGCTGTTCCAGCCGTTTGCGTTCTTGGGGATCGAGCTGGTTGTCCAGATATGCGGAAAGCGCGTCCCATTCGCGAGGAGATAATTGAGTGCTCATAATGACATCTCCTCTTTCAAACGGAATGGAGCAGGCAAAAGTTCCCCATATCCTTGTAAGCAGTCACGAATGCGCAACCGCGCCCGTGCCAGACGGCTTTTGATGGTGCCCAGCGGTTTGCGCACCACCGCAGCCGCTTCCGCGTAGTCCATCCCCTGCACATCTACCAGCACCACCACAGTGCGAAAATCTTCCGAGAGACGGTTCAGGCAGTCCTGGATGGCGCGGTTCAATTCGGAGCGCATCACCCGCTCTTCAGGGGACTCGCCCGGGTCCTTGAGCCAGGAGGGGGATTCGATGGTCTCGTTGTCGGAGTTGAGCGGTTCGAGCGGCGTGGTTGGCCGCCGTTTTCTGCGGCGCAATTCGTCGTAGCAGGCATTGGTGACGATGCGCAATATCCATGATCTGAACGAGCCGCCGCGAAAGCGTTTCAGGTGTTTGAAGGCGGAAATGAAGGCGTCTTGGGTGGCGTCCTCTGCGGACGCCGGATCGCCCAGGATGCGGTAGGCGACGTTGAAACTGATCTCCTGGTATGCCAGCACCAGGCGATTGAACGCGTCCAGATCGCCGCGCTGCGCGGCTTGAATCAACGCATCTTCATTCATGTGAAACCGCGCTCAAACGCATCTTACGTTTATAGAGTGCCAGATACACCGCGCGCCAGGCCAGGATGGCGAGCGCGCTCACGCCGCCCAGCACCATGACGAATACCGGTTCGACCCCCCTGCCCAGCCACAGCGCGCGCATCCAGCCTGCAAAGGGTGCGGCCAGAATCATGCCCACAAAAGGCCGCCACAACTGGCGGGCATCCCATACGCGCGCGGGGGTAAATAGCCCGCCAAAAAAGGCCAGTACAACCCAGGCCACACCCAGCGAAACGAACGTCACCCACAAGCGTGTACCCGCGGTGCCTAACGTGTCGTGCGAGGCAAAGCCTGCCAGGGTGACAACCCCCAACACAACCACGTCGCCGATCAGCAACAAGGGATTTGAGGCTGTTTTCTCCATGGTCTTTATCCTATCGCAAAGTAGAAATTCGCACAAGCGGTAATTTCAAGCAGGAGGCAATACGAATGGGGAATTACTGGCAAACTGGCGAAAAGCAGATTACAATCAGAGCGGCGAAGAGGTAATCCAATGACTGGAGGCGCAGTTATGAAGAACTTTTTGACATCCCGCCGGCCCCTGGTGGTCAATCTGATCTTGATTTTAGGGGCGGTCACTTTGATCGCGTTGATCGCTTACGCTCTCTCTGGCTCCTCGAACGCGATCTCGAACGTATATTTCATCAGCGCGTTCTTGCTTTGGGTTGTGGCTGTCATCCCTCTCTTCACCGAAGTCGGCGGCAACACCAAACTGCGCTTACAGGCGCGCAAAGAGGGGAAAAACGTCTACGAGCTGATTAGCCAACAGGAGGAGAAATATCAACGAGGTGGGCGTGTGACGTTCTTATACGGCTCAGCCGGCTTCATCTGTTTTTTTCTGGCCTTTGTTGTCTTGATTGTGTGACAGGTGAAACTTCATGCCCCTGGACGTTCAACGCATTCGAGCACTTTGTTTCGACGTAGACGGCACACTGCGAGACACGGACGACCAATACGCAGCCACCTTCGAACGGCTCTTCCGCCCGATACGCTTTTTGCTCCCTGGCCGGGACAGCCGCGCCTTTGCCCGCCGCTTCGTCATGGCCGTCGAGACCCCGGTCAACTGGCTCTACAGCCTGCCCGACCGCTTCGGGATCGATGACGAAATCGTCGGCCTGGGCGAGTGGCTACACGAGAAGGGGCTGGGCAAACGCGACCACCACTACCTGCTGATCGAAGGCGTCCATGACATGCTTGCCCGGCTTGCCGCCCGCTACCCTTTGGCGGTCATTTCGGCCCGGCCCCGCCGCGGAACACACGCTTTCCTGCAACACTTTGATTTGACGCGGTTCTTCACCTGCGTTGCCAGCGCGCAAACCACCCCGCGCACCAAACCCTGGCCCGACCCCGTGCTCTGGGCGGCCCGCCAGATGAAGGTGGCCCCCGAAGAATGCTTGATGGTGGGGGACACAACGGTGGACATCCGGGCCGGCAGAGCTGCCGGTGCACAGACCGTGGGCGTGCTGTGCGGTTTTGGCGAACAGAAAGAACTGGAAAACGCCGGCGCGGACCTCATTTTAGAACAAACCGCACAGCTGGCAAAGGTGCTGGCGTAAACCCGCGCGGTCCTAACGACCTCACAGGTGTACAAATTTGATATAATGAACACCACCCGAAGCCACCTCAACACACGGATTCCGTTCAGACCGCTATGAAATCCCCTTCGAAAATCGGGCTTCTTACTCTCCTCACCTTGCTTCTGATTGGCGCAAGTTTTACATTCGCTTCGACTCAAGGCGGGGATCAGCGATATTTCCCGGAAACCGGATTGACCGTCAGCGGGGAGTTTTTAACTTTTTACGAACAGCATCCCAATCCAGAACTGGTATACGGATTCCCCATCTCCGTTCCCTTCGAAAATGAAGAGGGGCTTCTGGTGCAATACTTCCAGCGCGCTCGTTTCGAGCTGCACCCCGATGCACCGCCCGCGTTGCGTGTGCAACTCACTCCCCTGGGCGCGCTGCTTTACGAGCCTGGAGAGCTTTACGATTTACGCAAAAATCCCAACGTGTGCCGCACCTTCCCGGAAACCGGCTATGACGTTTGTTATGACTTTCTGGAGTTCTTCGACAAACACGGCGGCGTCGCCCAGTTTGGGTACCCCATCTCCCCCGTGGAAGTGCGCGGTACGCGGCTGGTACAGTATTTCCAGCGCGCCCGCTTCGAGTGGCATCCAGACCGCATAGGCAGCGGGCAAGAAGTGCAGCTCAGTTTTCTGGGGGAGCAATATTTCAACAGGTTTGAAGACCCCCAATGGAGAATTCCAGACTTTCTCCCGCCGATTTTGCAGGTTGTAACGTTGCAGGTGTATGCCTTCCCTGCCGAGGCAGTGGTCAGGCCGGGCGGTTCACAATCCGCTTATGTGATCGTGCAAGATCAGGCGCTCAACCCGGTGGAAAACGCCTCCGTCACGCTCACGCTGCGGTACCCCTCTGGCCTGACTGAAACAATCGCATTAGGCCAGACGAACGAGCTCGGACTTACCAGCGGCACATTTGCCCTCCCAGGGGGAGAAGAAAACGCTGGCCTGGTGGAGATCATCGCCAGCGCGAGTTATGATTCATCGCTGCAAAAAGAAACGCGGGCTTCCTTTCGCATCGCGCCCTGAAGGTTTATCCCGCCGGATTGAGGTTGTTGACAGGACGTACGCAGATCGCAAAAGCGCATTCCCTCCTGTCATTCTGAAGAGCGCAGCGACCGAAGAATCCGGAGCGTAGCCTGTCATGTCATTCTGAGGGAGCGTAGCGACCGAAGAATCTCCCCCACTATCGCTGAGATTCTTCGCTCCCCGTCCCCTCTCCCGATCTTGGGGCGACCGGCCGGTCGCCCCGACCACCAATGGCCACGCGCCAGTCCCCCGTCCCCCGTCATTCTGAGGGCACGCAGTGCCCGAAGAATC
>JALUWE010000541.1 GCA_027019845.1 Anaerolineales bacterium
GGATTGGGGGAGGCGCTGGGGGAGCTCACCGGCTACCTGGCCGGCGTGGGGGGCAAGGTGATCGTAGAGGACCGGCAGCGATATGTCCAAGCCCGCGACTTGGTCCACCGCTACGGCTGGCGCATCCTGCTGGTCCTGGCCGCCATCCCCAACCCTTTCTTCGACGTGGCGGGCATCGTCGCCGGCGCCACCCGCTATCCGATGTGGAAGTTCCTCCTGGCCTGCTGGGGGGGCAAAGCGATCAAAGCCTTCTTCTTCGCCGGCATCGGCCGTCAGCTCCTCCGGTGAGTGGAGAGGTGGGCAGCCGAATCATGACTCCATGCACATGAACTTGATGCAATACCAACCAAAACATATGGATAGGCACAAATGGACAACCGCGACATAATAAAGTCTCTAATCGAGGGTTTCAGCTCAGAGAAACTGAGCAACCTTCTGCGCCGGATTGCTCCCGCTTTCCGGCCGGATATCGAGCCATTAGACGATTTTATCAAGGATGATTGGCCTTTCGATTCAGCACAAAAGCTAGGCGTCATCGAACTTCCGGGGTCTCAAACTATCCTGGTAGGCGTTGTTCATGTCAAGCGCGCACTAACTTCCCGCTCCAGCAAAAAGACGCAATATGAACTTGGCAAACGCATCCTCAAGGCGGGTAACCACAACGCCGGTATCTTCGCCTTCTACGACGATGGCGGCCGCTTTCGCTTGTCGCTCATCACTGTCACCTACTCCGGCACGCGCCGCCGGTTTAGCACATTCCGCCGCTATACCTTTTTTGTTGATCCCGACTTGCCCAACAAGACCTTCGTCAACCAGATTGGCCGGGCGGATTTCTCCAGCCTGGAGAACATCCTGGAGGCCTTCTCCCTGGAAGCGGTCTCCGATGCCTTCTATCAGGAGTTCAAACCCCAATACGATGCCCTTGCGGATGCGGTTCAGGGCACCCAAGATGAGCAACTTAAACAGGACTTCGCCCTGCTCTTCGTCATCCGTACCATTTTCCTGGGCTTTGTGCAAAAGAAAGGTGGGCTGGGGGGCAACCCACGCTTCTTGCAGGATTTCTGGCAGGAGTACCGGAACAGCGGCCAATTAACCAACGCATTCTACAAAGAATGGCTGGAGCCGCTCTTCTTTGAAGCGCTCAACTCGCCGCCGGGACGCAAGGTGGCTTATGGCAAAGCACCGTTTTCCGCCGCAACCCAGGCCGCGCTTCAGATGGCGCCTTATCTGAACGGCGAACTGTTCAAGCGCAAGCGGGGTATTGATGACCAGGGCTTGTGGATCCCCGATGAACTCATCGGCGATTTCTTTGACTTTCTCTTCCAGTACAACTTCACCGTGGAAGAGAATGAACTCTACGACGAGGAACTGGAACTCAACCCCGAGTTCCTGGGCATCATCTTTGAGCGCCTGACCAACATGGATCAGGGCGCGGTCTATACGCCACGAGTGGAGGTGGACCTGATGTGCCGCCTGGCCCTGGCGCAATGGCTGGCGCAGACCACTCACCTCGAAAAACGGGACCTTTATCACCTCTTCTTCCGCGAGGCCGGTACCAGCGAAGCCTACGACAAGTACCAGAAGCAGGGCGACTTCTCCCCGGCTGAAATCCGTACCCTGATTGAGAAACTGGAAAGCGTCACCGTCTGCGACCCAGCCGCCGGCTCCGGGGCCTTTGAAGTGGGTATGTTGCAGGTGCTGGACCAGACGCTGGACAACCTCTACAACCGCAACAACACCCCGCCCGACCTGAAGGCCAAAGCGCCCACACCTTTCGAGCGCAAGAAAGCCATCATCGAGCGCTCCCTCTACGGCGTGGAGGTCAAGCGCTGGGCGGTGTGGATCAACCACCTGCGCCTGTGGCTGACCCTGTTCGTGGACATGCCGGATGAGTTCCAGCATTCTTTTAAGCCGCTTTTGCCCAACCTGACCTTCAAGGTGCGCACCGGTGATTCGCTGGTGCAGCGCATCGGCGGCAAGACTTTCCCGGTGCAAGGGCACGCCAATTTACCGGCACCGGTCAAGCGCAAGATTACCGAACTCAAGAAAAAGAAGCGCGACTTTTTTTATAACCGGAACTTGGATGAGCGCCTGATTGAACAGGAAGAACTCCAGGTTTTCCGTGCCATCCTGGATGTCGAGATTGAAGAACGCCGAGAAGCCATCCGCAAGTTGGAGCAGCCAATCGCAAGAACTGGGGTGCTGTTCAAAGAACTGGCCGAAAGTGAAGCAAACCGGGAAGCCGAAGAACGGCAAAGGCGGGAGGAACAGATTGCTGCCCTGCGGGCTGAAATCGTCGACCTGGAGGCCCAGAAGCGTATCCTCAAAGAGGAGCATCCCTTCATCTGGAGTATTGAATTCGCGGAGATTTTCTTCGACCGTGGTGGCTTCGATATTATCATCGGCAACCCGCCCTATTTGAGTGCTCATAGTAAAAATGATAGGAAAAAGATTGCCGATCCCACCGATCGCCTCTCGCCTCAAGAATACAAAGAGGCCCTGCTGGAGATGGTGCGGCTGGATTTCCCCGACTACTTTGCTAAATCCCGCGCTCAAACCGACCAGTTCAGGAAAGGGCGCAAGCCCAGCGGCCGCTCCGACCTCTACACCTACTTCTACATCCGCTCCCTGCGCCTGCTCAACCCGGAGGGGGTGCACGTCTTCATCTGCTCCAACGCCTGGCTGGACGTGGGCTATGGCGCCTGGCTGCAGGAATTCTTCCTGAGGAAGGCGTCCCTGCACCTGGTCATTGACAACCACGCCAAGCGCTCCTTCGCCCGCGCCGATGTAAACACGGTCATCACCGTGGCTTCCGCGCCGCGGCGCGTGCCCGAAGACCATATGGTGCGCTTTGTGGCCTTCAAGCAGCCCTTCGAGGACGCGGTGCTGAGCGAAAACCTGCTGGCCATCGAAAACGCCGACAGGACGCTCAAGACCGAGGCCTTCCGCGTCTTTCCCATCACCGTGGGGGAGCTTTTGGCCGAGGGCAGCGACGACGGCAAATACGTGGGCGATAAGTGGGGCGGCAAGTACCTGCGCGCGCCGGATGTTTTTTTGCGGGTGCTTAGAGAGGCGGATTATGTCTATGTAAAGGATGTGGCAGAAATACTAGGATATGTCCACGACAATAGTATTTCAGACAGCTATCCGGTAACTTTCTTTGTTAAATCGGTCAAGGATGTACGCAGAATTACAATTACTCGCGAGATCGCAGTTATACAGGGAGTTGCTACAAATGGAAAAACCCGTGTTAAAGGGGACTTGTTGTTTCCGCGCACCTTATATAATGTACACTTGGTTCTCTGGAATAAAGATCGTCTTGTAGTGGGGAAAGAATTTTACAGAATTTTGGCAAAAGGCATTGAGCCAAGATTTTTGGCCCTGCTGTTAAACTCAACATTCGCTATACTTCAAGGAGAACTCATAGGACTTCACAATTTGGGCGGAGGCGCTATTAAGTTTAGCGGTAACGATGTTGGCATGTTTATTTTACCGGTTGTGCCAGATGAGAGATTTGCAACAGTGGCGCTTGAAGAATTTTTGAACCGTGATATCTATGATACTTTCACCGAATGCGGCATTGACCCTCAATCCGAGGTGCCCATCGCCGAGCAGGAGCCCAACCCGCTGCCCGACCGCAAGGCGCTGGACGAGGTCGTCTTCGACGCCCTGTGCCTGACCGAAGAAGAGTGCAAAGAGGTCTACCGCGCCGTGTGCCAGCTCGTCTGGGAGCGCATCAGCAAGGCGAGGAGTGTAAGACGAAATGGCTAACAACTTCATCACCAACGCTCGACAGCGCAGCCTGAAAGGCCGTATCCAGACCCTCATCCGCCACAGCCGGGAACTCAAATTCCTGGTCGGCTTCTTCTATTTTTCCGGCTGGCGCGAACTCTACGACGCGCTCAAGGATCGCGACGACCTGACCATCAAAATCCTGGTCGGGCTGGACACCGACCTACGCCTGGGGCAAGTGCTGGAAGTGGCCGACCCGAACGCGGCCACCGCCAGCCAGCAGGAACTGGTGGGGCGCTTCTACGCCTCCCTGCGCACTGCGCTGCGGGACGAAGCCCTGGACACGCAGGAGTTCTACGAACAGGTTGCCTTCTTCTTACACCTGCTGGAAGAAGGGCGGCTGCAAATCCGCAAGACCTTCGACCCCAACCACGCCAAGCTCTACCTCTTCCGGCTGGACGAAGAGGGGCAGACGCTCATCAACGCCCCGGGGCGTTTCATCACCGGCTCCAGTAACCTGACCCGGGCCGGGTTGCTGGGCCAGCAGGAGTTCAACGTGGAAATCGGCGATTACGGCTGGGAAGACGCCGAAGCCTACTTTGACGAACTCTGGCAATACGCCATTCCCCTGAGCGAACTGCCCGAGCGCAAGAACCAAATCCTGCGCATCATCCGCCGCCAGACCCAGGTGGCCGAGGTCACCCCTTTTGAGGCCTACGCCCTGGTGCTCAAGACCTATCTGGACCTGATGGAGCAGAAGGCTTTGCGCCCCCAGGTCAAGCGGCTGATGGAGGAACGGGGCTACACGGTGTATCGCTACCAGGAAGAGGCCGTGCAGCAAGCGCTGACCGTGCTCAATGAATACGGCGGAGTCATCCTGGCCGACGTGGTGGGGTTAGGCAAGTCGGTCATCGCCAGTTGGTTGGCGCGGGAGCGCAACGGCCGCGGGCTGGTCATCTGTCCGCCGGCGCTGGTGGGGGACCCCAAAACCCGCGATAGCGGCTGGTACAAATACCTGAGCGACTTTGGGCTGCACGATTGGGATGTCTATTCCTTGGGCGTATTGGATAAAGTGCAGGAATACCTGGCTGCCTACGGGGACGATGTGACCGCCATCATCGTGGACGAAGCCCACCGTTTCCGCAACGAAGACACCGAAGCCTATGAACGCCTGAGCCAGATCTGTGCCAACCGCGACGTCATCCTGCTCACTGCCACGCCTTTCAACAACGCGCCTTCAGATATCTTTGCCCTGCTCAAACTCTTCATCCCGCCGGGCAAATCCACCCTGACTTTGGACGAGAAACTGGCCGCCCGCTTTGCCCGTTACAGCAGTGAATTCCGCAAGATTTCTTACATCTTGCGCTACCATGCCGCCGGCGGCGAAAAACAGGCCCGCGCCGAGAAATATTACACCGACCTTTTCGAACTCCTACCGCCCATTGATGTCCAACGCGCCCAAAGGCGGGTGCGCGCCCTGGCCGATGAAATCCGCGCCGTCATCGAACCGGTCGTCATCCGTCGCAACCGCCTGGATTTGAAGCGCGACCCGGTTTACGCCACGGAAGTCACCGCCCTTTCCGAAGTGGCCGATCCGGTGGAACTCTTTTACGAACTCACCCGTGAACAATCGGCCTTTTACGACCGGGTCATCAACGAGTACTTCGGCGAAGTAGGCCGGTTTCACGGCGCCATCTACCAGCCCTACGCCTACGAACAGCGTCGCCGGGGCGAAGAACTGGAAGAAGAATTCACCTACCAGCAACAACGCAATCTGTACGAATTCATGCGCCGCTTGCTGGTCAAGCGCTTCGAGAGTTCTTTTGGCGCTTTCGCCCAAAGCATCAAGAATTTCATCCGCGTTCATGAGCAGGTGCTGGCCTTTATCCAAAACAGCGGCGGACGGTACATTCTGGATCGCCGCTTACTGGAGAAAATCTACGAGGCAGACCCGGAAGAAATTGACGCCGCGCTGGAGGCATTCGTTCAACGCCTGGCGGAAAAGGAGAAACTGGACCCCCGCCACGACCGCATTTACGTCATTAAAGACTTCGACGACCCGGAAGGCTTTTTACAGGACATTCAGTCCGACCTGGAATTGCTCAAAGGCATTGCCACCCGCGTGCAGGAACTCGATCTGGTCGCCAACGATCCCAAGGCGAAGCGTCTGGTCCAAGCCGTGCGAGACATCCTTGAAGAGCGCCCAGCGCCTGGTGAACCCAAGCGCAAAGTGGTCATCTTCAGCGAGTACCTGGACACGGTGCGTCACATCGCGCCCATTCTGGAAGAGGCGTTTCCGGGGCGCGTGTTGGTGGCTGTCGACAACCTCAGCAAGGGCTTCTACGACGACCTGCTGGCTAACTTCGATGCCAGTTATCCAGAAGACAAACAGCGCGATGACTACGACATCTTACTGGCAACCGACAAA
>JALUWE010000542.1 GCA_027019845.1 Anaerolineales bacterium
GAACCCCGCACCCATTGGATCACTGAAGGCACTGGGGAACACTGGGAGCACCGGGACTACCAGACCACTAAGACAGCTACGACCACTCAGACCAATAAGACTACTGAAGGCACTGGGGAACACTGGGAGCACCGGGACTACCAGACCACTAAGACAGCTACGACCACTCAGACCAATAAGACTACTGAAGGCACTGGACATTCGGAACGCTGAAGCGCTGAGCGTGCTGAGGACGCTGACCACTGACCACTGACCACCACCCCATTCGTGAATTTCTTGACAAACCTTCTTGAGAGGGCTAAAATTTTGCAACACTATTTTGGACGAAGGAACTCATCACACATCTCAGGTCCAACCTGGAGGAGAAACGAAAATGACTTATATCATCACCAGCCTTTGTTTGCGCGACTCCGGTTGTGTAGAAGTATGCCCGGTGGAATGTATCGTCCCTGGCCAGCCACGGGAGGAATGGCCGTGGTTTTACATCGATCCGGACACCTGCATCGACTGCGGCGCGTGCGTCCCGGAATGCCCCTACGAAGCTATCTTCCCCGAAGATGAAGTGCCCGACGCATACGAGGCTGCCGGCGGCGAAGTGCAATCCATGCCCGCGGGTACGCCCGGTTTCGATCAACCCTATGAAGGCACCAACCATCACGGCGATACCGTTCGTTTGCAGTATACCCGCGTGCTGGAAGCCGGAGAAATCGTTGATCTTACCCCGGACATTCCCCCCAACTACCTCTATTTTGGCGTGGATCACCCCGATTACGAAGGGGAGCCCAAATACGGCATGGGGTACGACGCCCTCGAGATGCCCTACGAGCCAGATTGAGTTCAATCCCTTGAAAATCTAAAGAGGAAGTCTTGACGGCTTCCTCTTTTTTCATCACAGCCGCAACGTAGTTTGCAAGCCTGGCTGCAAGCGCGTGCGTGCTGCCAGAAAATTCGTTCATTCCGGGAGGTTGCGAATGAGTTCCCCTTTTCGCGTCGAGCGGGATTCGCTCGGCGAAGTGCGAGTGCCAAAAGAGGCGCTGTATGCCGCGCAAACCCAACGCGCGGTGCAGAATTTCCCCATCTCCGGGCTGCGCCCCTGGCGCGCCTTCATCTGGTCTATGGCGACCATCAAACGCGCCGCGGCCGAGGTGAACAGCAGGTTGGGACTGCTCGACGAAAAGATCGCCGGCGCCATCGTGCAGGCCGCGCAGGAGGTGATCGACGGCCAATGGGACGATCAATTCGTGGTCGATCCGTTCCAGGCTGGCGCGGGCACCTCCCACAACATGAACACCAACGAGGTGATCGCCAACCGCGCCAACCAGATTCTGGGCTTCTCCATCGAAGACCCCAACAAACCCGTCCACCCCAACGATCACGTCAACATGGCGCAGTCCACCAACGACACCATCCCGACCGCCATCCGGTTGGGGTGCCTGTGGCGGCTGGAGGAGCTGTTGGCCGCGGTCAACGCGCTGGCAGACGCGCTGGATCAGAAAGCGGTTGAATTCGACGACGTCGTCAAATCCGGGCGCACCCATTTGCAGGACGCGGTGCCCGTGCGGCTGGGGCAGGAGTTCGGCGCGTACGCGCTGGCTGTGCGCCGCGATGGGGAACGCATCCGCCGCGCCGCGGAGGGGCTGCGCCGTCTGGGGATCGGCGGTACCGCCACCGGCACCGGCCTCAACGCCCACCCCGAATACCACCCCCGCATGGTCAAACGTCTATCCGAGTTGACCGGCCTGGAACTGCACGAATCCGACAACCTGTTCGAGTCCATGCAATCCCTGGCGGATGCGGCGGATTTCTCGGCCTCCCTGCGCACCCTGGCGATCACCCTCACCCGCATCGCCAACGATTTCCGGCTGCTCTCCTCCGGCCCCGCCACCGGCCTGGCGGAGATTCAGCTGCCCGCGGTGCAGCCCGGCTCCAGCATCATGCCCGGCAAGGTCAACCCCGTGATGGCCGAGATGCTCAATCAGGCCATGTTTCACGTCCAGGGGTGCGACTACACCGTCGC
This sequence comes from Anaerolineales bacterium, assembly GCA_027019845.1. GTDB lineage: Bacteria > Chloroflexota > Anaerolineae > Anaerolineales > JABWBV01 > JALUWE01. The sequence continues at coordinate 2,018 of JALUWE010000542.1, forward strand.
GCTGGCCGCGCAGGCCGGGCAACTCGAATTGAACGTGATGATGCCGGTCATCGCCCACAACCTGTTCGAGATGATGCAGGTGACCATTGGCGCGGTCGAAGCCTTTACAGAGAAGTGCGTGGTGGGGGTCAAGGCGAATCGCGAGAAGGCAGAAGGGTGGCTGGCGCGTAACGCCATCGTGGTCACCGCTCTCAACCCGGTCATCGGCTACCTGGCAGGCGCGTCCCTGGTCAAGGAAGCCCTGGCAACCCATCGCACGGTCGGCGAGGTGGCCGAAGAAAAAGCGCGCGCCGGTGAGCTGCGCCACGTCCAGGAGGGCCGTCCCGTCACGGTGGACGAAATCCGCGCGGCACTCAGCGATCTGCGTAAACTGACCGAGGGCGGGATTGTGGAGTGATTTCGATTCGTCCAGGAAAGCCAAAAACGGGTATACTTGTGCAAAGCAATTCACCACCCAGAACAGCAAGGAGTAATGCAAAATGATCAAAACCGTAACTTCCCTCCTCAAAAAACATTTCCCTGCCGAAGAAGTTTCCGCGCACTGTGACGGCCCGTGCGGGGTGTACGACCCCGCCTCGGCGCGCATCGCAGCCGAGGCCGTGCTCTCCATGACCAAGAAAATCCTGGCGTTGGACCCCGGCGCGCACGATCACGCTACCATCAACTCCCTGGCGCGCTACATCGCCATCAAGGAAGAGCAGGCGCACCTGGCCAAAACCGAGCTGCTGGTGCTGTGGACCGACTACTTCAAGCCCCAGCACCTGGAGCAATTCCCCGATCTGCACGATGTGTTTTGGAAAGCGGCCAAGCTGTGCTCCGCGGTCAAGGTCGAAGTCAGCCTGGAAAAGGCCGAAGAGTTGATGGCCACCGTCGAGAAGATTCACAACATGTTCTGGGCCACCAAAGGCCGGGACGTCACCTACTACACGGCCAGCTAAGCCAATACTGCGCCCCGAAGCCCGGTTTCTCGCCCCCCGCGCGCGCGAAAACCGGGCTTTTTTGCGTGTTATCGAGTGTCGGGTGCGGCGTGCGCTACGCTCTATACACGCCGGAATTGCCTGGGGAATAAAGGTGGGAGGTCCCCCGTTGGCGTCCATTTGTGATTGGGGTAGCTTCGGTGGCCGGAAAGGAAAGCGGCACAAAATTCTGCAAATCGTGCCCGCTTTTGTGGGAGGCGCAGCCACTATGCCGTGGTTGGGCTGTATGATTGTTCCGAATTTAATTTTTTTTCTGGACCTTAGGATTCAGGAGTTGCGCAGTTCATGCCTGCTGTTGCTGTTGCTTATGTCATTCTGAGCGACCAACGGGAGCGAGGAATCTCAGCGATGGTGGGGGATGGAAGTGGATGACGGGGGACGGATGACCGGGGACGGTTGTTCGGGCGTGGTTATTGTGGTCGGGGCGAGCGGCTGGTCGCCCCGACGGTTGCTGCGTTTCGGGTCTTCGGTCGCTACGCTCCCTCAGAATGACAAGAGGGGCGTGTGGCATTCCGATAAAGCTTTTACGCAGGTGCTCGTAACGACACAAAACCCGCGTTGAGTTCACCAACTGCGTAACTTCTGTAAGATTCGGTTGAGCCTATCTCGGTTGTATCTTTGCACCATCACGGGATAACCATTAAGCAACATGTTGAACAGAAAATACCAAAATGCTGCCTGCCACCACTGCTGCAATAAAGCATATAGCGTAAATCCCGACACAATGATGTAGATCAGAGCGTGTGCTTGTTCGGTACTCCGAGTGGTTTGCTCGAGCTTTGCCAGTCCCGATCTGCCTTTCCTGAGGTGCAGTTCTGGATTGAAAATGTTTACACGTCGAATCATACGCTGATAGTATTTGACGCCCAAGAATTGATATATCTTCTTCTCAATAGGTCTGATGTAAAAATACTTTTCTGGAAACCTTGCCGGATTGGTCCGATAGATGGCGTAAGCCCAAAACATCAATAGCCAATTGAGCCAGAAGGCAAACAGGGCGCGATTCAATCCTACATTATAGGCAAACCAGGCTATGATCAGCCCCATGGTAACCGTGATCAGTATGGTAGCGATCCAGGATGATGTGTTTACCGTTATATTTTGATGCCCCATAGTTCGGACTAAACAAGGTTACTTTAGTGGCTGTAAAGTAAAAGTGATGGGGGTTGTGCAGTTCATGCCTGCTGTTGCTTATGTAATTCTGAGCGACCAACGGGAGCGAAGAATCTCAGCGAGGGATGGAAGTGGATAACGGGGGACGGATGACCGGAGACGGTTGTTCGGGACGTGGTTATTGTGGTCGGGGCGACCAGCTGGTCGCCCCGACGGTTGCTGTGTTTCGGATTCTTCTTCCGAAGTCTGGAAAACAGCGAAGGGCTGAAACCCGCTTAGGGCTTGTTGATCACCAGAGGCAGGTAGACCTGGAAGGTGCTCTGGGCCACGGTGACGACCACGGTGTCGCTGTCGCTCAGGCCGGCGGTGTCGGTGACGGTGAGGGTGAAGGTCAGGACGGTGTAGCTGGTGGGCGCGGTGAAGGTGGGCTGCGCGGCTGTCGCGTCGCTCAACGTCACGGCCGGGCCGCCGGTCTGTGTCCACTGGTAGGTGAGCGCGTCCGCGTTGGGGTCGGAGCTGCCGGAGCCGTCCAGGGTGACGCTGCTGCCAGGGCTGGCAGTCTGGTCGGGGCCGGCGTCCGCGGTGGGGGGTGCGTTACCCACGGTGACCACGGTGGTGGCCGTGGCTGGCGTGGAGACTTCGGTCGCGCTGGCGGAAGCGGTGTTGGCTAACTGGGTGCCTGCGGCCAGACCGTAGGAAACCGTGACCGGGAAGGTGACGGTCACGCGCTGGCCGCTACCGATGGTCAGGTTGGAAGCCAGGGTAGGGGGCGCGGTTCCGGCCGTGCCTGTGCCGGTGGGGTCATCGAGCGTGATGGGCCCCACGAAATTCAGTCCGGCGGGCAGCGTGTCGGAGATCAGGCCGTTGGTAACAGTCAACCCGCTGTTGGCGGCCACGATGGTGAAGATGATGGTCTGGCCGGGCAGGGGGGCCGGGTTGTCCACCTGCTTGCTGAGGGTCAGGTTGTAGCCGAGTTCGAAGGCGCCGATGTCGCAGACAGCCGTGTTATCGTTGTTGCCGTCCACCGGCCGGGCCGCGCCGCGCTGGTCGGTGGACGGGCAGTTGGCGTTGGCGCCGGCGTCGATGGCCGGGGAGCCGGGCAGCAAGGGGAAGACCTGTCCGCCGGGGCCGCCGAAGTCGGTGAGCGCGCCCAGTTGAGGGTCCGAACCGATGATGTTGCCGTTTGCGCCGTTGTTCAGCCCGCAGGCGTTGGTGCCGGTGTCTTCGATCAAGTTGTTGCCGGAGCCTGGGGCAATCGAGCCGCCGTTTACGTTAATGCAATCCCCGCCGGCAGTGCTGTTGGCGATGATGACGTTGGTCAGCGTGGGGCTGCTATTGTTGTCGTTACGCAACCCGCCGCCGCCGCCGATAGCCGAATTACCGGAGAAGGTGACGTTGGTCAGTACGGGATTGCTGCTGCTATTATTGTACATCCCGCCGCCGCCGCTGATGGCCGAATTGTCGGCAAAGGTGACGTTGGTCAGCGTTGGGCTGCTGGCGTCGTTACGCATCCCGCCGCCCCAAAAGGTGGCCGAATTACCGGAGAAGGTGACGTTGGTCAGCGCGGGGTTGCTGACGTTGTTGTACATCCCGCCGCCGCTGTTGCTGGCCGTATTGCTGATGAAAGTAGTGCTGGTCAGCACGGGGTTGCTGGCGTTGTTGTACATCCCGCCGCCGTTAGTGCTGGCCAAATTGCCGGAGAAGGTGACGTTGCTCAGCGCCGGGCTGCTGCCATTGGTGTTGGCCATACCGCCACCATTGACGGCCGAATTGCCCGAAAAAGTGACGTTGACCAACGTAACAGCGCTATCATTATTAGATAGTCCGCCCCCCTCGCCGGTAGCGCCATTGGCAGTGTTGCTGATAAAAGTAACGTTGGTGAAGCGAGGCTGATTAGCGATGTTGAAGGCGCCGCCGCCCTTGCCACTAGTGGTCTTGTTCCGAACAAAAGTGACGTTG
>JALUWE010000543.1 GCA_027019845.1 Anaerolineales bacterium
TCTCCCCCCTCCCCCATCCCCTTCCCGCTGCCCACCTTCGACTCCGGCCCCCCGCCGACCGGAAAAATCGTCTTCACCTGCTTCATCGGCGGCATCGATCAGATTTGCCTGATGAACGCGGACGGCAGCAACCGCCAGCAGCTCACCGACTTCGAGGCCACCTCGTTTTACCCCTCCCTTTCACCGCAGGGCACACACATCCTGTTCGTCTCCCGCAGGACCGGGAATTTCGAGATTTACATCATGGATACCAACGGCCAGGCACTGGAACGGCTGACCAGCGGCATCGGCAGTCTGTTTGCGCCCGAATTTTCCCCCAACGGCGAAAAGATCGTCTTCACCAACGCCACCGGCGGCAGCCAGTCGATCTGGATCATGAAGAAAAACGGGGCCAACGCCCGCCCTCTGACCGAAGGCCCGTTCGACGACATCGACCCGACCTGGTCGCCGGACGGGTCGATGATCGCGTTCGCCTCCTCGCGCAACGGCGCGCGGCAGTTGTTCGTCATGGACGCGGACGGCAGCAACATCCGGCAGGTGACGGACCTGCCGGACATGGGCGGGCGCAGCACATGGTCGCCGGACGGTACACAACTGGCCTTTTACGCCGGCCCGGTCGGGGACCGGAACATTTTCGTCATCAACCTGGACGGCAGCGGGCTGCGCCAGTTGACCCGCGGCGGCGACAATCTGGCGCCAAGCTGGTCCCCAGATGGCAACTGGATCGCGTTCACCTCCTTCCGCGACGGCAACAACGAGATTTACCTCATCCACCCCGACGGCACCGGCCTGACACGGCTGACCAACAACCCGGTCTCGGACTGGCAGCCACGCTGGGGAAGGTAATCGCCAGGGAAGGCGTGGTTATTGGTGGTCGGGGCGACCGGCCGGTCGCCCCGACAGTTGTTGCGCTCCGGATTCTTCGGGCACTTCGTGCCCTCAGAATGACAGGGGTTGTGGGTCACTCTGACAGAACTTACGCAGGTGCTGGCCTGAACCAAAAAACGGCGGCCAAACAGATGACCGCCGTTTTCTTGCATGCTTTACAAATCAGCTCAAGGGCTACGGCAGTAAGGGGTCTTGAGCGTCACGCCATCCTTCAGAAAGACCGTTCCCCCAAAAGTTTGCCCGCAGGCGAAGATGGAGTAAGAGTAAAAACCCTTCTCCACCTTGAATATCTGGCTGTTGCGCGAGCGCACGAACAAGTAATAATCCTGCGGCCCTTCCAATGAGATATAAAATTGCTCGCCGGTGTTGTTCTTCAATTTGAAGGAAATGTTGTTGCCCTCATCGGGACGTCCCTGGTTTTGCCCGCAGGGGGTCAAAACGATTTCATCGCTGGTTTTTCGAATGCGTATGGTACCCGTCCACAACCGCCCGCACGCGTAGTAAGCATAGCCGTACTCTCCAATAGGTACCACAACTTTCGTGCGCCCTAGCAAGGCGTTGTAGGTTGTGACCTCCACAGGGCTGATCAGGGAAAACGTCGTGGGGCGGTCCGTTTTGTTGTTGATCACGAACACAACGCTTCCCTTCGGGACTTTGGTGCCCAGGGTAATTTCCCCGCCGGTTTTGACGGGGTCCGCGCCGGCGGCAATCTGGGCGCAGGTGAGAATTTTTATCTCCGTGTCTTCGCGCTTGATGGCAACATTGCTGATGTTCAACTGTCCGCAATCGTAGTAGGACATCTGGTACGTGCCTTTGATCACATCCAGACGGTGTTTACCGGAGGTCGCGGTCACGAAATAGTTCTTCTCGCCCAGGAGGGTGATCTCGAGCGTTTTACCCGACTTATTGTTGATCACCAGTTCGACGGTGTTGAGCACCCCGCCGGTGGAGCCGCCCGCGTCCGTGGTGCAACCTTCGATCTTCAGTTCGTTGTTCTTGTTGGTGATTTTGATAGTGCTGATGTTCAATTGGCCGCAATCGTAATACGAAAGCTGGTAAGTGCCTTTCACAGCATCGAAGCGCGTCTTGCCCGGCGGCGCGGTGACCACATAGGTCTCCTCACCCAGGAAGGTAAATTCCAGCGTCCGGCTGGTTTTGTTATTGATGGTGAACTCCACCGTGTCCGCAGCCGCGATACTGGTCGAGGCCAGAACCGCCAACAACGCAGCGCCAATCACCAGAGTCAGTAAATACTTGAGTTTGTCCATCGCCTTTGCTCCTTATGTACAGTACTTACGCAGTTGGGACCTCACAGGTCTATTACCACACGATGCAGGAAGATTTTATTGCATCCGGGCATCTCCATGCGCTTTGAGACCTGTGAGGTCTGGGTGCGACTTTTCAAGTGCGTAAGTCCTTATGTAGGAAAGTTGCAAACATGCAACTCAATATTACATGATTTTCCCCTGTTTCGTCAATCCAGTTTTCGCCCTTTAGGCCGCTAAGCTGCCAACAGACAACAAAACCCCACCTGATTCCACCGATACGCAGTAAAATAGTAGCAATCTGAGCTTCGGATAAACACCATCCTGAGGAAATCACAATGTCCCACTCCACCCCCCGTACCATTCGCGCCCCCCGCGGCACCCAGCTAAGCTGCAAAGGCTGGCTGCAAGAGGCCGCCATGCGCATGTTGATGAACAACCTCGATCCCGATGTGGCCGAAATCCCCGAACAACTGGTGGTCTACGGCGGCTCGGGACGCGCCGCCCGCAACTGGGAGTGCTTCGAGGCCATCGTAGCCACCCTCAAAGAGCTGGAGAACGACGAAACCCTGCTGGTGCAATCCGGCAAACCCGTCGCGGTCTTCAAAACCCACCCGGACGCGCCGCGCGTGCTGATCGCCAACTCCAACCTGGTGCCTCACTGGGCCACCCAGGAGCACTTCGACGAGCTGTACGCCAAAGGGCTGATCATGTACGGCCAGATGACCGCAGGGAGTTGGATTTACATCGGCACGCAGGGCATCTTGCAAGGCACTTACGAGACGCTCGGCTCGCTGGCGCGGCAAAAAGGCTGGGCCAGCCTGAAAGGCAAATGGACGCTCACCGCGGGGTTGGGCGGCATGGGCGGCGCGCAGCCGCTGGCCATCACCATGAACGAGGGCGTCGGCCTGATCGTGGAAGTGGACCCCGACCGCGCCCGTAAACGCCTGGAAATCGGCTACGTGGACGTGGTGGTGGAAGACATCGAAGAGGCCATGACCCTGGTCGAAGAGGCGGTGGACAAACAGCAGCCCCGCTCCATCGGCCTGATCGCCAACGCCGCGGACGTGTACCCCTACCTGGCCGCCCGGGGCGTGACCCCCGACGTGGTCACCGACCAGACCCCGGCCCACGACACCCTGGCCTACATCCCCCACGGCATGAGCCTGCAAGAAGCCTGGGCTTTGCAAGAACGCGATCCCGCGGAGTTCACCCGCCGTTCGATGGCCTCCATGGCCCGGCAGGTAGAAGCCATGCTGGCATTCCAGCAGCGCGGCGCGGAGGTCTTCGACTACGGCAACAACCTGCGCCAGCGCGCCTACGACGCGGGCGTAAAAAACGCCTTCGACTACCCCGGTTTCGTCCCGGCCTACATTCGCCCGCTGTTCTGCCTGGGCAAAGGCCCCTTCCGCTGGGTGGCCCTCTCCGGCGACCCGGAAGACATCTACCGCACCGACCAGGCGGTCATGGAACTCTTCCCGGAAGACGAACACCTGCACCGTTGGCTGCGCATGGCGCGCGAAAAAGTGCCCTTCCAGGGGCTGCCCGCCCGCATTTGCTGGCTGGGATACGGGGAACGCGCCCGGGCCGGCTTGAAGTTCAACGAACTGGTGGCCCGCGGCGAGATCAAAGCCCCCATCGTGATCGGCCGCGACCACCTGGACGCCGGATCGGTCGCCAGCCCCAACCGCGAAACCGAGGGGATGCGCGACGGCTCGGACGCCGTCTCGGACTGGCCGATCCTGAACGCGCTGATCAACGCAGTGGGCGGCGCGACATGGGTCAGCTTCCACCACGGGGGCGGGGTGGGCATCGGCTACAGCCAGCACGCCGGGCAAGTGATCGTCGCCGACGGCACCCCCGAGGCCGCCCGCCGCCTGGAACGCGTCCTGACCACCGACCCCGGCATGGGCGTTGTGCGCCATGCAGACGCCGGCTACCCCAAAGCCATCGAGGCCGCGAAGCAGTGGGGGATCAGGATGCCGATGTTGGAGAGGGGAGCGGGTGGGGAATGGTGAATTGTGAATTGTGAATTGGGCAATTGGGTAATTGCATCCTGAGCGAAAGGCGAGCGCAGCGAGCCTGTAGTCGAAGGATGGGTAATTGGGTAATTGCATCCTGAGCGAAAGGCGAGCGCAGCGAGCCTGTAGTCGAAGGATGGGTAATTGGGTATTGCATCCTGAGCGAAAGGCGAACAAAGTTCGCTTGTAGTCGAAGGATGGGGGGAATTGAGAAAATACCCAATTTCCGTGTATACTTTATCTGCCCGAATCCAATGCCCCATCCCGTAATGTGTGAAAAGTTTATGAACCGCCCCGACACCACATTCCTGGAAGAACAAATTCGCATCATCACCGCCTGGCGGCAGGAGTTCCAATGGGTGGTGGACTTCGGCTTGCAGGCTGCAGAAGTCGCCAATTTTGGCTGCTACCCTTATGGCAAGTCCCTGGCGATTATGTGGGCTCTCGGCGCCCACACCCTGACAGGCATCGACCCGGACGAAAAACACACCTACCAGGAAGAAGTGAACCTGTCGCGAATGCAGCTCGAACTTCGTTCCTATTGGAACTTCTTGACAAAATCCGAGCACGTAACCGAAGAGGATATCCAATGGTGGAATCAAGAGGTTCCCGCATTCTTCAAACATGAATTGAGTCAAAATGAGTTCCAAATCGACTATTTGCCGCGAGATGTCACCCGTTATACCGGTCTTCCGGCCAACTTTTTCGACGTGGCGTTCTGCGACTTCTTTTTGCATGAAATCTGGTGGGACAAAGCCCGCGGAAACTCAGAATATGCTACACTATTCGCGATTGGACAAATGGCCCACGTTGTGCGCCCCGAGGGCTACCTCGCGGCCTACGAATGGGTGCAGACCGGTACGTTTCACCGCCTGGATTTCCGTCGCTTATTCGAGCAGGCTGGCCTCACGGTCGTCCACATGCGAGAAGAACGCCTGGATAACTGGCGAGGCAAAGGCTACGCGGCCAGGTTCATCTGCCAAAAGAGGTAGGCGTTAGCAGCGCAACTTCTTTCGTAAAAAGGAAAATAGCCATATGGAAATACCCCACCCTCCAACCCCCTCCAAGCCGAAGATGCTGGGGACAGCCCTTTTAGCCGCCGTTGCCATCGCCCTCGGCATCTGGCTGTCCACGCTTTTGGTCCCCCGCCCCGCGGTCGGCCTGATCCGTCTGGAGGCTGACATCTGGTCGGGCAGCGCGTTCCTGGTCAAAAAACAGATCGAGGCGGCCCGGCAGGACCCGGCCATCCAGGCCGTAGTGCTGATCATCGACTCGCCCGGCGGTGAGGTGGCCCCCACCCAGGACATATACCTGGAACTGCTCTCTCTGCGCCAGGACATGCCGGTAGTCGGCTCGATCAACGGCCTGGCAGCCAGCGGCGGCTATTACCTGGCCGTAGCGACCGACCCGCTATACGCCAAACCCAACTCCACCATCGGCAACGTGGGCGTATGGGGCTTCGTACCCGAAAACATCGGCGTCAACGAGGTGGTGCTGGCCTCCGGGCCGTTCAAGCTCTCGGGCGACAACGAAGAAGAATTCCTGCGCCGCATCGAGGGCATCAAGCAAGAGTTTCTACAAACCGTGGCCGTGGGCCGTGGCGAGCGGCTCGAAATCTCGCTCACCGAACTCGGCCAGGGGCTGGCCTACAGCGGGCGACAGGCGCTCGAATTCGGCATGATCGACGCCCTCGCCAGCCAGGCCGAGGCGGTCAAAGAAGCCGCCCGGCAGGCCAAAATCTCCGGCTACCGGGTGATCGACCTGCAGGACCGCGTGCTGGAGGAACTGCTCGCCGAGGAAGCCCCGGTGGGTTATTTGCCCGGGGAAACCGCGCCCGTCCAGTACGCCCCCCCGGCAGAGGGCGCACAGCCCCCCGCCGCCGCG
>JALUWE010000544.1 GCA_027019845.1 Anaerolineales bacterium
GCCCGCGCAGATTTGTGCATCCTCAATATCCAGTAACCAATATCCAGTAACCAGTATACAGTGTTCAGTGGTCAGTATACTGAAAACTGAACACTGACCACTGAACACTGAACACTGAACACTGAACACTGAAAGGAACCCCATGTCCTACGACTTTCTCTACGACGTACACGAAGGCGTCGCCACCATCACCTTCAACCGCCCCGAGGTGCTCAACGCCCTCACCTTCGACATCTACGCCCAATACCGCGACCTGATGCACGACCTGCGCTTCGACGAGGCGGTCAAAGCAGTCGTGCTGACCGGCGCGGGCCGCGCCTTCTGCTCCGGCGGCGACGTGTTCGAGATCATCGAACCCCTGCTCGAACGCGACGTCAAAGGCCACCTGGAATTCACCCGCATGACCGGCGCCACCGTCCACAACATGCTCACCCTCGAAAAGCCGATCATCGCCGCGGTCAACGGCATGGCTGCCGGCGCGGGCGCGGTGATCGCCCTGGCCTGTGACCTGCGCCTGGCCTCCGAAAACGCCCGCTTCGCCTTCCTGTTCACCAAAGTCGGCCTGACCGGCGCGGACATGGGTGCGGCCTACCTGCTGCCCCGCGTGGTCGGCATGGGGCGCGCCCTGGAAATCCTCTACTTCGGCGACACCCTGGACGCGGCCACCGCAGAGCGTTACGGCCTGGTCAACCGCGTGCTGCCGCCCGAACGGCTGCTGCCCGCCGCGCAGGAGTGGGCCGCCCGCCTGGCCAACGGCCCCACCCAGGCCATCGGCATGACCAAGCGCATGGTGCAAAACGAATGGCACATGGACCTGATCTCCGCCATCGAATCCGAAGCCCAGGCGCAGGCCCTGATGCTGATGGGCGAAGACCACCGCATTTTCTACGAGGCCTTCCGGGATAAGACCAAGCCGGAGTTTGTGGGGAGGTAATTGAGTGATTGGAAATTCCCAATTACCCAATTACCCAATTACCCAATTACCCAATTACCCAATTACCCAATTACCAATACCCATCCTTCGACTACAGGCTCGCTCCGCTCCCCTTCCGCTCAGGATGTAATACCCAATTACCCAATTACCCGATCATCATGCAAAAACACATCCTCACCCCCTCCTCCCTCCCCGCGCCGCGTGGCTACAACCACGGCATCCTGACCGAAGGCGGGCGAATCTTATGGCTGGCCGGGCAGGACGCCAGCGACGCAAACGGCAACATCACCGCGCCCGGCGACATGGTCGCCCAGTTCGAGCAGGTGCTGCGCAACTTGCAGGCCGTGGTCGCAGAAGCGGGCGGCACCATGCAAGACATTGTGAAGCTGAACATCTTCACCACCGACCGCGGCCTGTACAAGGCCAACTTGAAAGCCCTGGGCAAAGTGATGCGCGCCTATTTCGACGGCTATTACCCCGCGATGGCCTTATTCGAGGTCAAGAGCCTGTTCCAGGATCACGCCCTCATCGAGATGGAGGGGGTGGCGGTGGTAAAATCTTCTCCAGATTGAGAGCGTGACTTGGTTTGTGTTGTTACCCGGAGATGAAATGCCCACCATAACCATAGACCCCGATCTGTATAAACGTATCGAATCGATTGCCAGGCGAGAACACGCCTCTCTTCCCCAAATGCTTGAAACGGCTCTTCGTCGTTACATTTGGGAACTGGATCGCCGCAAAATCTCCGAAGAGGCTGCCGCGTACCGTCACCAGCACGCAACTTTGAAAAAAAACTACCTCGGAGAGTACATCGCCATGCGGGACGGCGAAGTTGTGGATCACGATCGTGATTTTCATGCCTTGCGCCAGCGAGTACGCCAAAAATTTCAGCATATTCCTGTCATGATCACGCTGGTTGGAGACTCGCCCGAACAGATCATTTCCCGCCGCGGTTTTCGTGTGGAGAAATCGACAAAGTGAAGTATCCTTATAATCTTGAATACGATCCCCCCTTTCCGGCAATACCGATTGAGATTATTAGTGAGGAGACAGGGCTGTCCATACACGTTGAAAGCGCGCTTGTAGACACCGGAGCAGATGGCACCCTCGTCCCTATTGGATTGTTACAGGATATTCTCACACCAGCGTTGACAGATGGCAAAATTCGCAGCCATTGGGGAGAATGGCGTAGAGTGCAAATCTTTGCGGTGGATATTCGGATAGAAGTCCAATGAACTTCTCCCTCACCCCCTCCCAGCTCGAAATCCAAACCCGTGCCCGCCAGTTCGCCCGCGAAGAAGTCGCGCCCCTGGCGCGCCAGGCCGACGAGACCGGCGTCTTTCCCCTGCACCTCGTCAAACGCATGGGCGAGTTGGGTTTCCTGGCCGGGACGATTGACCCGGCGTATGGCGGCTCCGGCATGGATTACCTGAGCTACACCTTGATCTCCGAAGAGTTGGGCTGGGCCGACTCCTCGGTGCGCGGTTTCCTGGCCGTACACGGCTCCCTGGTCAGCCTGTGCATCAACGATTGGGGCACGGAAGCGCAAAAACAACGTTACCTGCCCCGGCTGGCCTCCGGCGAGATGATCGGCTGCTACTGCCTGACCGAGCCGAACGCAGGATCGGACGCGGCCAGCCTGGAGACCACCGCCACCCCCGATGGGGACGGGTATGTGCTCAACGGCGAGAAAATCTGGATCACCAACGGCGGCCTCGCGCATCTGGCCATCGTGTTCGCCACCCTCGACCGCGCCAAGCGGCACAAGGGCATCTGCGCTTTCCTGGTCGAGACCGCTTCCCCCGGCTTCATCCGCCAGCCCATGCCCGGAAAAGAACTCGGACACCGCGCCGCGGACCACGCGCACATCCGCTTCGAGAACCTGCGCGTGCCCAAAAGCGCGTTGCTGGGCGCGGAAGGGGAGGGCTTCAAGGTCGCCATGTCCGCGCTGGACCACGGGCGGCTGGGGGTGGCTGCCGGCGCGGTGGGGGTCGCGCAGGCCTGCCTGGACGCGTGCGTGGACTTTGCGCGCACCCGCCGCCAGTTCGGAAAGCGCATCGGCGATTTTCAGATGATCCAGGCCGTGATCGCGGACATGGCCGCCGAGATCGAAGCCGCCCGGATGCTGGTCTACAAAGCGGCCTGGATGAAGGAACAGGGACTGCCTACCACCCGCCAGACCTCGATGGCCAAACTGTACGCCACCGAAATCGCGGTCAAAGCCGCCTCCGAAGCGGTCTTGCTGCACGGCGGCCGCGGCTACAGCAGCCAGTACCCCGTCGAGCGTCACTACCGCGACATCAAGGGGTTACAGATTTACGAAGGCACTTCTCACATCCAACGCATCGTCATCGCCCGGGATGTGATCGGGAAAGAAAGTTGATCCCTGATCCCTCCTCCCCTACCCCTACCCCTATCCCTATCCCTATCCCTATCCCTATCCCTATCTCTATCTCTATCTCTATCTCTATCTCTATCTCTATCTCTATCTCTCGTCCCTATCCCCTCTAGTCTCTAGCCCGGAGTTCCCTATGAAAGCATCCGACCTCCCCCTCTACTACAATGCCGTAAACATCCTCGAACACAACCTGGACGAACGCGCCGGCAAAACCGCACTCTTCAGCCGGGAGCGCACTCTCACCTTTCAGCAAATCGCCAGCGAGGCCAACCAGGTGGGCAACGCTCTCAGAGCTATGGACGTGCGCATGGGCGAATACGTCGGCCTGCTCTCGCTGGACGTGCCCGAATGGGTCACGGTGTTCTTCGGCACGCTTAAGGTGGGCGCCATCCACGTCGGTATGAACACCCTGCTGACCGCGCCGGAGTACGAATTCATGTTGCGAGACAGCCGGATGCGGGTACTGGTGGTTCACCAGGCCCTGCTGCCGGTGGTCCAACCCATCCTGGCAGACCAGCCCTTCCTCGAGCACGTGATCGTGATCGGCGAGGCCCCCGAGGGGATGACCGCTTACACGGACTGGATCGCGGACCAGCCAACCACCCTGGAGGCCGCGCCCACCCACCGCGAAGACATCGCCACCCTGAACTACTCCAGCGGCACCACCGGCGAACCCAAAGGCATCCCCCACGCGCACAAAGACCTGGTGCTCACCGCGCAGCTGTGGGGCAAAAACGTGCTCGGCCTGACCGAGAACGACCGCACCTTCGCAGGCGCAAAACTGTTCTTCACCTTCGGCACAGGCGGCAACCTGCTCTTCCCCTACCACGTTGGGGCCAGCAACGTGCTCTTCTCCGGCTCCCCGCGCGTCGCCACCAACATCCTGGAGATGGTGGACGAATTCAAACCCACCATCCTGTACAACTCCCCGACCGGCTACGCTATGGCCATGGCGGTGGAAAACTTCACCCAGAAATACGACCTGTCCTCCCTGCGGCTGTGCGTCTCCGCGGGGGAAGCCTTGCCCGAACCGATCTGGCATGAGTGGAAGCAGAAAACCGGCCTGGACATCATCGACGGCATCGGCTCCACCGAGGCCTACCACATCTTCATCTCCAACCGCCCCGGCGACATCCGGCCCGGCGCCAGCGGCAAACCCGTACCGGGCTACAAAGTCCGGCTGGTGGACGAGGACTTCAACGACGTGCCCCAGGGCGAGATCGGCAACCTGCTGGTCAACGGCGAAACCGTGGCCCTCTCCTACCTGCACCAGTACGAAAAGAGCCGCAAGACCTTCCTGGGCGAATGGCTGTTCACCGGCGACAAGTATTACCAGGACGAGGACGGCTATTACCACCACGCCGGACGCTCGGACGACATGCTCAAAGTGGGCGGCATCTGGGTCTCGCCGATGGAGGTGGAAGCCACCCTCATGCGCCATCCCGCGGTGCTGCAATGCGCGGTGGTGGGCAAGACCGATGCCTCCAACCTGGTCAAACCCAAAGCCTTCGTCATCCTGAACGAGGGTTACACCGCCTCCGACGAGCTGGCGAGCGAGCTGATTGAATTTTGCCGGGAAAACATGGCCGGATACAAACGCCCCCGCTGGGTCGAGTTCGTGGATTCCCTTCCCCAAACCGCAACCGGGAAGATTCAACGCTATAAGCTGCGCGGGAGGTGAGGCAGCAAGGTGGCGGGAATACCCCCCGCTACCCTGGATACATGCAACGCCCCGAGGACGATCCCTCGGGGCGTTTTCGCTTCCGCGCAGAAGTTCAACTTCTCGACAAAACCACCCCCCGCTCACTTGTTCCCAAACAGGCCACCCAGCCCTTTGGCCAGATCGCCCAGATTGTCCAGGTCGAGATCGCCTGCGCCGGCCACAATGTCGTCCAGACGGCCAGCGATGGGCTGGGGCAGTTTGTCTTTCAGGAAATTCAGCACGGTTTCCACCGCCACTTTCGCCTGGGCTTCGGAAATGCCCGTTTTTTGGGAAACTTGTTTGATCAGTTCGTCCATGTTGATCGATCTCCTTTTGATTGGTCTGATTGGTCTGACTGGTCTGATTGGTCTGACTGGTCTGATTGGTCTGACTGGTCGGGTTGGTCTCACCAGTCTCCCAACCTCATAGCTCTGACAGCGGCCAGTTGGGCAGCGCGTCCACGTCCATCTCATCCCGCTGGCCGTTGACGAAACGAAAATGCCCCGCGGCCGCGATCATGGCCGCGTTATCGGTGCACAAATACAACGGCGGGATATGCACCGGGACGTGCGCCTGCTCCTGGATGGCCTGGCGCAACGCCAGATTGGCCGACACCCCGCCCGCGATCAAAATCCCCCTGGCCTGAAACTGCTCCGCAGCCCGCAGGGTTTTCGTGACCAGCACATCCACCACCGCCTCCTGGAAACTGGCCGCCATGTCGGCCACCGGCAGCGATTGGTTGTGCTTTTCCAGTTTGCGCACCTCGCGCAGCACCGCGGTCTTCAACCCGCTGAACGAGAAGTTCCAGCTGCCCTCCAGCCAGGCGCGCGGGAAACGAAAGGCCATTGGGTCGCCAATTTGGGCGGCGCGCTGGATGGCCGGCCCGCCTGGATAGCCCAGGTTCAGCAGCCGGGCCACCTTGTCGAACGCCTCCCCCGCGGCATCGTCCAGCGTCCCCCCCAGCCGTTCGTATTGCAGGTGACCTTGCATCAGCACCAATTCGGTGTGCCCGC
>JALUWE010000545.1 GCA_027019845.1 Anaerolineales bacterium
GAGCGGGTGAGCTGCAGGCGCGGGAGCAGGAACCAGGCTTCGGGGAAGGGTTCCCAGGCCGGGGTGCGGGGTTCGCCCCAAAAAAACGAGAAGCCGCCGAACAATTTGGGGCCGATCTCGGGGGGGGTGTCGGGCTGGAGGGGGAGAATGTGCCGGAAGAGGCGGTCGATCTGGGTTTGCAGGTGGTGGAAGCGGTCTGCGCCGCGCGCGGTGAGCACGGCCGCGCGGCCGTATCCGGCCAGGGCGAGGGGGCGGTTTTCGTTTTCCCAGTAGACGCGCGGCCGGCCTGCGCCCGCGTGCAGGAAGTCGAGCAGGGGGACGCCCGGCCAGGGTCGGGAGACGGTCAGCAGGGTGCCGGGCAGGGGGTCGAGGAGGGAGGGGGTCGGCCCCGTGTCAGGCCGGGTCGTGAGCATCGTTGAGTTGGCGGATGCGCGCTTCGGAGACGCCAATGCTGCGCAGCAACATGGTGCGCAGGGTGGGCAGCACGCGTTCGGGTTCGGGGCTGCCGGTGTGTACCCAGCGGATGACCACTTCGTTGATGGCGCCGATCCAGGCGTAGGCCGCGACTTCGGTGTCTAGGGGGGGGATGTCGCCTTCTTCGACGGCCTGATCGAGGTAGCCTTTGATCACGCGGGCGAAGCGGTCGAGGATTTGCAGCCGTTTCTGTTCGAAGGCCTGTCCCAAACCGACGGCCTGGACGAGGAAGATTTTGGCCAGGTTGCGGTAGCTGCCAAAGGTTTGCAGGCCCATTTGGAGCGCGGCGTTGACGCGGCGCACGCCGTCGGGTTCTTGTTCGATGGCGGCCATGAGTTTGCGTTCCAGCAGCCCGGCGAATTCGTCCACCAGGGCGAGGAAGATGCGCTGTTTGCTGGGGAAGTGGAAGTAGACCGCGCCTTTGGAGGTTTGGGACTCGGCGACGATCTCGTCTACTTTGGTGTCGTGGTAGCCTTTGGTGGAGAAGACTTTGATGGCTGCGTCGAGGATGCGCTGGCGGGTGGTTTGTTCGGGGGTGTCGTTGAGGAAGGACATGGGGAGTTGGCGCGAGAAGTTGGAGGGGCACAGCGGGGAGATGATGGCGTGTGTGAGGGTGGAAAGCCGCCGTGCCGTAGCGGGTAGCGGAACAGACCGACCAGTCGGTCTGGGTGAAATATAGCACAAGGAAACCCTGCCGTCAACTCCCCATTCCGAAAAGAACGTGTTATACTGAATCCATCCCCTTTTCTGCCCGTAGTACTTCCGACCTAATGAAAAGACCGCGCATCACCCCTGCTGCTTGTAACTTTTACGATTGGAAGGGGTTATGTTAATTGAAAAATCCAACGGCCACGACGCCCCTGACAAAGTGATTCTGAAAAGAGCCGCGCAAGGGGACGAGGATGCTTTTGGTGCTCTTTACCAGCGGTACGTAGGCCGCATTTACAACTACGTGTACTACCGCACCGGCAACCAGCACGACGCCGAGGACCTGACCGCACGGGTTTTCTTACGGGCTATGCGGCACATTCACAACTACCAGGATCGGGGTGTTCCTTTCTCCGCCTGGTTGTACCGGATCGCCCACAATCTGGTAGCCAACTGGCACCGGGACAACAGCCGCAGGCAGGAAATTTCGCTGGATGACGTGTACGTCGTCAACCACTCTCCCGAACACCCGGAAGCGGCTCTGTTACAAAGTGAGGAGCGGGAGGCTTTGCTGGAGGTAATCCGCCAGTTACCTCCCGAGAGGCAGCAACTCCTGATCCTCAAGTTCGTCGAACATCTGTCGAATGCGGAGATCGGCCAGGTGATGGGGCGCACCGAAGGAGCGATCAAAAGTCTCTATCACCGCACGCTGCTCTCACTGCGAGACAAAATGCACTCATAAGGCAGGAAGAAGATGAAGATTATCGATAGCTTACGCGAAAGGCTGCCCCGCTTGCAGAAGGAGGCGGCCTTGCCCCCGGATTTGCTGGCCATCGAAGCGCGGCTCGAAAGCGCGTTGACGCCAATCACCCCGCGTCCCGAATTTGTTCATTCTCTACAAAACCGTTTGAGACAGGCCTCGTTGAGCCGTCCCCAGCAGACGACCGCGCTTGCACGCCTGGAAATGGATAAACGGAGAAACATTTTGCTCGGCACCGCGGGCTTCCTGGGCGTCTCTATTTTGATTCTTTCGAGCTTCCGGATCGCGCTGACGCTATTGGGCGCGCTGGGGATTCTTTATCAGACCAACCAGCAACTGAGGCAAAAGAAGTCCTCTTCCGTGCTGAATTCTTTCTAGCCTGAATTGCGGATACCACAGAAGCTGTCATGGCGAGGGTGCACCGCACCCGCCTGCCCTGAGCAGCGTCGAGTCGTTCTTTATCTCTCTCGAACAACCCTCTTGAAAGGGTTGTTTTTTGTAACTACTGGGGCCTTCAGAAGGACATGGGTTGTGTGTCATTCTGAGCGACTGGCGTTGCCTGTGTGTCATTCTGAGCGACAGCGAAGAATCTCGATGATGGTGAGGGAGATGGTGACGGACGACCGGGGACGGGGGACGGATGACCGGGGCGTGGTTATTGGGGGTCGGGGCGACCGGCCGGTCGCCCCGACGGTCGCTGCGTTCCGGATTCTTCGGTCGCTGCGCCCCGGATTCTTCGGTCGCTGCGCTCCCTCAGAATGACGGGAGAGGGCGCGCTCCCTCAGAATGACATCATCCGAAGCCAGGTTAAGCCTCCTGTCCGGCAGATGCGTCCTTATGCCGCTCTCTCAAGAGCCTGTCTGCCAACCATTGCGCTTCGGCCAGCAAGTCGATGTCGTCGGGGAGTTTGTGTTCGGGTGTGATGTGCATGAGAAAGTGTGCCGCGATGTCGCGCACAGATTCGGGCGCGGCGCGATAAGACGCCAGTTGCCGCAAGGCATTCAATGCGCTCAACTGGGGGTTCGCGATTCCCCGCCGCCGGAAGTATTCGTTGATCACCACGCCGGCTGCCCGCCGGGCGCACACTCTGGCGCGCCCTTCGTTTCCCTGTTGGCGGGAAGCCCGTGCCATCTCCATCTCACGCAAAAAGTTGATTTCCCATTCAAGCAATTCGCTCATGCCTGCTGCCCTCCGAACAACATTTCAAACGCATTTCACCTCTGGTGAATCGCGGTCTATTTTTACCTTTTCTGGAAACACCCGGCTATAATCTCATGGTAGACTTCGGGAGCCTTGTGTTGTCCAGGGTCTCGATTTACTGATAATACTTACGCAGTTGGGACCTCACAGATCTACTATCACACGATGCAGGAAGATTTTACCCAAAATCGATTGCATGCGGGCATCTCCATGTGCTTCGAGACCTGTGAGGTCTGGGTACGACTTTTCAAGTGCGTAAGTCCTATTTGATTGTAACAACATTTGGAAAATTTTCTATGGTTGCAGAAAAGCAAAACTTCGTCCAGCGAATCACCCGCCGCCTGCTTTCTGTTCCTTTGAGGTTAAAAATATCGGTGCCTTACCTGATCATCGCCACGTTGCTGGCCGCGCTGGCCACTTTCCAGGTCAGCCGCGCCTTTCAAACCACGCTGGAAGGCAGATTGAGGGGGCAACTCGCAGATGCCGCGGCGCGGGTCGCGGAAGGCGTCATCGCGATCGAAGCCCGCCAACTCACCTGGCTTCGAACGCTTGCGTTTACTGCCGGCGTTCCCGAGTCGCTGGCAGAAGAAGATTATGACACATTGAAAAACCTGGTCTTCCCGCAAATCGTCAATAACAACATCCCCTTCGTCGAAATTTTGGACCGCCGCGGCAACCCCGTCGCAACATGGCACACGCTAGGCCAGCCGGGCTTCTACGAAGAAAACGAAAACACGGACTACACCTCCTGGCCCCTGGTGAGAGACGTGCTGGCAGGAGAAAACGACGAACTCGGCAACAAATATGCCGAGATCGTCGCCACGCCCTGGGGGTTGGTGCTGTATACCGCCGGGCCGATCATCACCACCGAAAACGAGTTGCTTGGCGTCATTCTGGTGGGAACCCCGATGGAGGAAGTGGTGCTGGAGCTGAAAGACCAAAGCATCGCGGACGTCACCATTTACGATCCGCAGGGAAGGCCAACCGTATCCAGTCTGGGCATTGACGCATCGTCTACGGCACTCAGCCCGCAACAACAAGAGCAAATTAGTGCAAACCCGGAGGTGGTCCCGCTACGAAACATCGCTTCTGGCCAGCGAGGTTATATCGAGGCGTTGGAACTGCTCTACATTCGAGCCGAGCCGACCGGGTGGTACTTCGGCGTCTCTTTGCCTGAAGCGTTGATCGCAGACATTCAGGGGCCAAGCATCTGGCAGCTTGTGCTGATCTTTGCGCTGGGGGTGTTGATCCTGATTGGGCTGGGCGTATTGGTTGCTCAGACCATCGCTATTCCCATTTCCAATCTGGTTCAGGCCACGCGCAAAGTTGGAGAGGGGGAACTGGAGGTCGAGGTCAATGTGTTCGCAGACGATGAGATCGGCTATCTGACGCAGGGGTTCAACCAAATGGTTGCAGACCTGAAACAACGCGAGTTCATCGCCGAGATTTTTGGCCGCATGGTCTCGGAAGAGGTGCGAGAAGCCGTGCTCCAGGGTCAAATCGCGCTGGGGGGCGAAATACGCGCCGTGGCTGTGCTCTTCACCGACATTCGCGGCTTCACCTCTCTGGCCGAGAGAATTCCTGCCACCGAGATGATCTCGGTCTTGAATGAATTCTTCTCGGTAATCAGCCGGGCTACGAAAAAGCACCAGGGGCTGATCAACCGTTTTGGCGGTGATAGCGCGCTGGTCGTTTTTGGCGCGCCGATCAAACGTCCCCTCTTCGAGTCGTTGGAACACGCTATCGAGGCAGCCATCGATATTCGTGTCGGCATAGCCGTCTTGAACGCGGAACGAATTTCTCGATCTTTGCAACCTTTGAGATTTGGCATCGGAATCAACTCCGGCAACGCGGTGGCCGGAAATCTGGGCAGCGAAGATCGCTTCGAATACACTGTGATCGGGGACGTGGTCAACGTGGCAGCCCGCTTGCAAGGCCTGACGCGCGACTATCCCCAAACGCCGTTACTCATCCCGGCCTCCTCGGTCAAACCGGTGCGCGAGCAGTTGGCAGTGGAATTTCTCGACCTCGGAGAATTTCAATTGAAAGGCAAGGAAAAGCCGACCAGAACATACGCCATTCTCGGCCCCCGGTTGTCCGAAACGGCTCTCTTCGATTCCCTCGACATTCCAGCATTCAACGCGCTGCTCGCCTGTTATCTCTACTGTCTTGGATTTTCGGTGCAGGTTGCCAGCAAAACGCTTCAAATCGAGCCGGAAATCATCCGGCGTTGCCTGCAAATCGGGCACGAAAAAAGCGAACACATTACCGAATTGTTGACCCAACACTTCGATCTCAAGGACGAACAAATCGAACGACTGCGTTCGTATGCGGAAAAGGATCAGCTTGAAACAACCTGAAAAAAACCTTTTTGATCGATACCTGTGGGGCGTTCTGATCCTGTTCACGGTGCTTGCCGGAATAGGTGTGATCTGGATGGTCGTCTCATGGGTGTTCCAAAGTTTCAATAACGCGCCCTTGCCCGACCTGGCGCAACGCGACCCTGCAGATTACAGTGCCGAGGCATTCATCCTCCCCATTCCTCCGTTGGACCCCAACGTGATTCACCAAGCCATCCTGGATCAGGCAGCCGTTGATCAGCAACGGAATCCCGACGCGTCGCCTGATGCCCCCCTCCTCCCCACCCTGCCAGCCTCTCCAACACCCACTGCCACGGCAACGGTCACATCTTCTCCCTCCCCCTCTCCAACCTCTACCCGTCTGACCGCCACCCCTTCTCGCACCCCAACGGTAACTGCTTCTCCTTCATTCACTCCCGGCCCAACAATATCGTTTCCCACCGCCACACCCCCTTTCCCGACAAACACCCCCCGGCCTACGCGAGAGCCAACCGACACGCCACCCCCACCTCCACCCACTGCCACCGCCCCTCCACCTACGAACACCCCACCCCCACCCCCAGCCACAAACACACCACCTC
>JALUWE010000546.1 GCA_027019845.1 Anaerolineales bacterium
CATCCGCCACCGCGGCGGCACAGCCATCCAGCGCAACGTCGGCATCGACACGGCCCGCGGCGACTTCATCGCCTTCATCGACGACGACATCCGCCTGGAACCCGACTTCTTCGAGCAAATGCTCAAGGTCTTCGCCGAAGACAAAGAGCAAAAAGTAGGCGGCATTGCTGGCTACATCACCAACCAATTCCTCGACCCCACAACATCCCCTCGCTGGCGCTGGTACCGCCGCCTGCGCCTGTTCACCACCTACGAACCCGGGCGCTACGACTACCAGACCGGCGCGCCCATCAACCGCTACTTGCAACCGCCCCACCACGGCGTACGCGAGATCGACTTCATGAGCACCAGCTGCGCGCTGTGGCGCAGACAGGTCTTCGAGAACGGCCTGCGTTTCTCCACATTTTTCACCGGCTATGGTATTCTGGAAGACGCACACCTGGCCCTGCGCGCCGGAAAACGCTGGCAACTGCTCGAGCATGGCCGCGCTCGCTGCCGGCACCTGCGCTCCCCCCACAGCCGCGTTGACGCCCGCCAGCGCAGCCGCATCGCAGCCATCAACCACCGCTACGTCTTCATCGACCTTGTCCCGCAACGCACGCTCACCCAGGAATTTCGCTTCTGGCGGCTGCAATGCTTCGACCTGCTGCGCCTGCTGGCCTACGCCGCCCGCCATCCCGCAAAAACCACCTGGGCCGCCGCCTGGGGCAAACTCGAAGGCATCCTCCACGCCGCCCGCCTGGATGTGGAGAGGTAGACAGGTGGACAGGTAGACAGGTGGACAGGTAAACAGGTAGGCAGGTAGACCAGTAAGACCAGTAAGACAAATCAGACCAGTAAGACAAGATGAAACGCATCATACAACGGCTGGCCCGCGCCCGCGACACCCTGCAGCGCCGCGGCCCCGGCTATCTCGGCTACCTGCTCACCGGCTGGCTGCTCCCCAACCTGAGCTACCACCTGCTACGCCTGCTCCCCCCGGCCAAGTTGCGAAAGCTGTTCTTGATCGCCTCCGCTCTCGGTTGGCTGGCATTGGCCCTTTGGCAGGGGATGGGATTCGCTCTCCGCACCCTGATCCAGCTGGCCGCGGTGGCCGCGGTGGTGTACTACGGCCTGCGCGGCTGGCACCTGCACCGGATGCGCCGTGCCGCACAGCGGCAGATGCAAACCGCCACCGAACATCACTTCACCACCTGGGATCGCTGGCCCGTCGCGCCCGCGGTGCGCGAACGCGTCGCGGACGAGCTGCGAACCAACCCCCAACGAGAACTCGTCCTCGGCCAGATCGACAACGACGGGCGCCTGCTCGACCGCTTTGGCCCGCTCCCAGGCTGGGTAACCGTCCCCCCAGAGCAGTTCGTACCCCGCCGCCGCTTCCCTCTCGACGTGGTGCTGCTGGACGGCAACGTGCTGATCCGCAAACACTTCCGCGGCGACCGTTTGCGCTTCGTCCGTGAGTGGTACACCCTCACCGCGCTGGCCCCCGAAGCCAACGTGCCCCCGGTCTACCGCGTGGACGAAAAGCGCACCCTGCTCTACAAAAACCTCATCCCAGGCCAGACCCTGCGAGACGTGCTGGTCGCCGAAGGCGCACGCATCCTCAGCGTTCAGACCGGCCGCGACCCCGAGCTGGCCGAACTCTCCGGCGAACAACGCCTTTACGCCGTCCTCGCCCGCGGCACCCGCCTGCTGCCCGACCTCTTCCCCGAGACCTTCTTCACCGCCCTCGAACGCCAGATGGACGCCATCCACCGCCGCGCGTTTGCCCGCCTCAGCCTGACCTTCGGCAACGTGATGATCGACGACCACGGCCAGCCCTGGCTGATCGACCTGGAAGACGCCCGCCACTACCCCTCCACCCGCAACCTGCTCTTCGCCTGGCAACGTGACCGGGACCGCGAGAAATTCAACCGCATCTATGCCCGCGACCTGCTCACCGAAGAACGCGCCCGCACGGAACTCAAACGCCTGGCCGCGCGCGGCAACGGCTGGTACGCGCCCATCGACTTCGGCCGCGGCCTGACAGTCGGCGGCTTTTGGAGCGTGGACAGCGGCACCGGACGTTGGGAATACCTCAACCACCGCGTGCTGGCCCCCCTGCTGGAGGGCAAACGCGTGCTCGACCTGGGCTCCAACAACGGAGTCATGCCCCTGATGATGTTGCGCGACGGCGCACGCGAGGTCGTCGGCCTGGAACGTGATCCGCAAATGGTTGCACGCGCTCGCCTGGTTCACCACATCTTCGAGTGGCGCGACATGCGCCCCTACCCCTTCACCCTCTATCAGGCGGACATGCGCGCCCTGCTGGACACCGATTGGGGCGACTTCGACCTGATCACCGCGTTCTGCTCGCTCTACTACCTGCCCATCCCCGACATGCACCGCATGGTGCGCCGCGCCGCGGAACTGGCCCCCATCATCGTGCTGCAAGCCAAAACCGACACCCGCCCCGACGCCGCCGACGACAAGGCCTTCAAATCCTCCCTGGCCTTCTCCCAACACCTGCTGCAAAAGAACGGCTTCCCGCGCGTCGAAACCTATGCCCCACCGGGATACAGCCGGCCGTTGTTGGTCGGGAAGACCGCAACGTGAGCGCGCCCCTGGCGTGGTTCGTGTCAAGCCCGCTTTTGTTATAATACCCAACATCATCTCCTGGCCCCAAATCCCCTCAGCTGCTCAAACAACAGAGGAAGGATAAGCGTAAGGAAGACAAAAAATGAACGATACAAGCGAGATTTCTTTGGATGAAGCAGGTCGCATTTTCATTCCAGCCCCGCTACGCGAACGTCTCAGCCTGTCCCCTGGGATGACGCTGGTTGTTGAACAAGGGGAGCGAGGCGGCGTCCGTCTTCGCATTCAACGCGAGACCCCCATACTGGTCGAAAAAGACGGCGTGTTGGTTGCCAGGGTGGAGGCCCTCGATGACTTGACCGGCATCACTCGCCGTGTGCGTGACCAGCGTGTGCTCACTTTGTTGCAACAAACCGGTCTATGAAAATTCTTTTCGATACATCAGTTCTGGTTGCTTCAATTGTAGAAGCACATCCAGAACACGCAAAAGCTTTACCCTGGCTTGCCAGAGTGGAAAACGATTCAGATTCAGGATTTCTAGCCGCGCATTCCCTCGCGGAATTGTATGCTATCCTGACCA
Organism: Anaerolineales bacterium; assembly: GCA_027019845.1. Taxonomy (GTDB): domain Bacteria; phylum Chloroflexota; class Anaerolineae; order Anaerolineales; family JABWBV01; genus JALUWE01. The sequence goes on from JALUWE010000546.1 coordinate 3,152, forward strand.
CTCTGCCCGTTCGACCATCGATTTCGCCCGCAATTGCTTGGAAGTTGATTGCTCACATCACTGGCCGTCTTGAAGTGATTTTCTTATCGGCTCAAGACTACGCCGGCATCATTGAACGCCTTGCAGAATTGGGGATTACAGGCGGCGCGACATACGACGCCCTGATTACGCGCGCGGCAATCAAAGCAAATGTCGATCTCATCGTCACTCTTAACCCAAAAGACTTCCACAGAGTATCCCCTGAGCTTGCAGACAAAATCATATCTCCATAATGCCCCACAGCGGGGGGAATATTGGTGAATCTTCTCATCATTTCCCACAAAGAAATCTGGGGTGATCCGGCCTCCTCTTCCGGCTACGCCACCGTTGGCGGCTTTCCCTTCCAGATAGCGGCCCTCTGCGAGTTGTTCGACCGCACCGTGCTGGTCGCCGCGCTGCGGCCCGGGCAGCCACCCGCCGGCGCCCGCCCCCTCAGCGGCCATCACCTGACCGTGCGCCCCCTCCCCGAACCCCCCGGCACCGACCTGCGCCGCAAACTCGCCCTGCTCGCCTGGCTGCCGCGCCACCTGCCGCACATCTGGCGCACCATCCGCAACGCCGACGCAATACACACCCCCATCCCCGGCGATCTCGGCCTGATCGGGTTGCTGCTGGCCCTCCTCCAGCGAAAACCGCTCTTCGTCCGCCACTGCGGCACCTGGGGCAATCGCACCACGCTCGCCGACCGCTTTATCGATTGGCTGCTGCCGCGCATCGCCGGAGGGCGCAACGTGGTGCTGGCCACCGGCGGCGCAGAGACCCCACCCTGCTCGCGCAACCCCAACATCCATTGGATTTTCTCCACCACCCTGCGCCAGCGCGACCTGCCCGCCCTGCCGCGCGCCCGACCCTGGCAGCCCGGCGAAACCCTGCGGCTGGTCACGGTCAGCCGCCTCACCCCCGGCAAGAACACCCTCGCCGCGCTGCGCGCCCTGCCCGCCATCCTTCAGGCGCACCCCGCCGCGCACCTCCACGTGGTGGGCGACGGCCCAACCCGTCCCGCGTTGCAGGCAGCCGCCGGTGAAATCGGAATCCGCGAACACCTCACCTTCCACGGCAACCGCCCCCACCGCGAGGTTTTGCGCCTCCTGGCACGCTCCCACCTGTTCCTCTTCCCCACCCGGGTCAAAGAGGGCTTCCCCAAAGCCGTGCTCGAAGCCCTGGCCTGCGGCCTGCCCGTGGTCGCCGCCCGCGTTTCTGTCCTCCCCCGGCTGCTTGCCGGCTGTGGCATCACACTCAGCGACACCGGCCCGCAGGCGGTGGCTGCCGCAGTGCTGGCCCTGACCGCCGATCCGGAACGGATGGCCCGCATGGCCGCCAACGCCCGCCGCACCGCCCACGCCTACACCCTGGAAGCCTGGCAGCAACGCATCGCCGCCCGCCTCGAAGCCGCCTGGGGACCGTTGTATCGAAACCCGCAACGGGCCGGGGCAAAACCGTGTAAGTCCTGAAAGAATTCACGCCCATTCGTGCCATTCGATGCAAAAAAGGCTGGTGCTCCTCTTCCACGGCATCTCTGGCCGCAAACGCCCACACCTCCCAGCCGAAGTACAGCCCTACCTGGACACCGGAGACCTGGCGAAAGTGCTGGCCTGGACGCGCCGCCGTTTCCCCTTCCTCACCCCCGATGAATTCCTCCACACCTCGCGTCCCGGCGTGCTGCTCACCTTCGACGACGGCCTGGCCAACAACTACACCCACGCGCTGCCGGTGCTGGAAACCTTCGACGCGCCCGCGGTCTTCTTCGTCGCCACCCAACACGTACCCGACCCCGCGGACTGGCTGCCCGCCACCCGGCAGATGGCGCGGCAGGGCTGGGGCCACGAGAGCCGCGTTCCCCCCGATCTGGCCGCCGAGTTCTACCACGGCCTGTCCATCGAACAGTTGGCCGCCTGCGCCCGCCACCCGCTGATCACCATCGGATCGCACACCGTCTCCCATCCCCTGCTCACCCGCTGCACCCCCGCCGAAATCGACCGTGAGCTTACCGCCTCCAAAACCTTCCTGGAAAACCACACCGGCCATCCCGTCACCCTGCTCGCCTACCCCGCCGGAGACTACAACCGCACCGTAGCCGAGCGCGCCCGTGCCGCGGGCTACCGCGCCGCGTTCGCCGTACGCCCCCGCAACGCAGGCCTGCCGCGTTACGAAATCCCCCGCCTCGACCTTTACCGCGCCCACCCCCTCTACCTCTGGTTGAAAAGTTTGAAGTTTGAGTTGGGGGATTGAAACTTGATACGACCGTCGGGGCGACCGGCCGGTCGCCCCGACCACGCGCCGAACATCCGTCCCCGGTCATCCGTCCCCCGTCCCCAGTCATCCGTCTCCATCCCCCCCACCACCGCTGAGATTCTTCGCTATCACTCAGAATGACACAAGCAATAGCCGGTCGCTCAAAATGACATAAGCAACAGCAGGCATGAACTGCGTAAGGACTGCCAATTACCCATCCTTCGACTACGAGCGGCCTGCGCCGCCCTCCGCTCAGGATGCAATCCCCAATCCCTATCCCCACTCCCTATCCCTATCTCCACCCCCCATCCTTCGACTACGAGCGGCCTGCGCCGCCCTCCGCTCAGGATGCAATCCCCAATCCCTATCCCCAATCCCTATCCCCAATCCCTATCCCTATCTCCACCCCCCATCCTTCGACTTCGAGCGAGCTTTGCCCGCCCTCCGCTCAGGATGCAATTCCCACTCCCTATCCCCACTCCCTATCCCTATCTCCACCCCCCATCCTTCGACTACGAGCGGCTGCGCCCCCCTCCGCTCAGGATGCAATCCCCAATCCCTATCCCCAATCCCTATCCCCCCCCCCTC
>JALUWE010000547.1 GCA_027019845.1 Anaerolineales bacterium
CGGAGACCTGCCCTGACATAGCTTGATTTGGGCCACGGCAAAGCCGAAACCGACCCGGCACCTCGATATGCCCGGCAGTCCTCACGGGTCGGACAGATCGGCGTCCGGTGCGCCCGGCAATCCTCACGGGCCGGACAGACCGGCGTCCGATATGCCCGGCAATCTTCACGGGTCGGACGGGCCGGCGTCCGGTGCGCCCGGCAGTCCTCACGGGTCGGACGGGCCGGCGTCCGGTGCGCCCGGCAGTCCTCGCGGGTCGGACAGACCGACGTCCGGTGCACCGGGCAGTCCTCGCAGGTCGGACAGACCTGCGTCCGGTGCGCCGGGCAGTCCTCGCGGGTCGGACGGGCCGGCGTCCGATGTGCCCGGCAATCCTCACAGGCCGGGCAGACCGGCGTCCGGTGCGCCGGGCAGTCCTCCGGGGCAAGCGATCAGACTTCGTATCCGTCCCCGTACTCGTCCGGCGACGTGGGATAGCCGTTGCGATAGTCGCTCCCTCGGGCGGGAGGCAACGGTCGTGAGGGCCGGTGGACGTCATTGCGGCCGTCATTGCGCAGACAAGCCTCCAGGTAATCCAGGGGGTCCCCCTCGATGGCGTGCCCTGCTATCCGACAGGCCATCAGCCAGACCTTCTCCGCCCCGTATCGCTTTGCCATCCCACCGATGCGCCTGTAGTCGCTGCGCTCCGGGGTCACCCGAAGCACCCCTTGCTCGTCGTATCCCAGCCCCAGAATCGCCCCGATGTTCTTGGCCAGGATGGCGACCCGGGCGCGTCGTTTCTGCATCCGTCGCAGGTCGGCCAGCACTCGGCGACGACGCTGGGGCAGCGGCTCCTCCTGCCCCGACACGGAGGCGGCGGGAGGAGCTCCCCCCTCACGGGCGGGGGGCCGATCCGGCATCGCCCCGTCGTTAACACCCTCGGCCGGGAGAGATCGCCCCGATGTCTTCCCGGAAGAGGGCGCGGAGGGAGAATTTGTGCGCGTGCCCGCAGGCGCGGATGCCGATGGGCCGCTCGGCGGCCCACTTTCTGCGTATGCAGAAAGTGTACCTTCTTCCCGAAGGGAAGAAGTATATTTATACTGACCTGCACGATTTGTGCCGGTACGAGGCTCCGTACCTGCACGATTCGTGCCGGTACGGCCCTCGGACCCTCCCGTACCTGCACGATTTGTGCCGGTACGAGACTCCGTACCTACACGTTTCGTGCCGGTACGTTCCTCGGACCCTCCCGTACCTGCACGATTTGTGCCGGTACGGTCCTGCACCGGCACAGACCGCGCAGGTAGAGCGTCTACAACCCGCTTCGCCCGCTCGATCCACTTGTCCGGCACAAATTGGTAGCCCTCATCCCCTCCCCGGACCAGACGCAGGGCAACGTCGGGAGGGATCTCGACCTCAACGCGAAAATCCGGCGGGGGGATGCGGGGGTGAGGGGGTTGCGGCGGAGGGCCGACCTTGCCCCCCTCTTCCCATTCGCGAAGAGCCTTCTCCCATTCGGCCAAAGCCGCCGGATACCCCTCCTCCTGCCAGAGCCGGAAGACCCGCAGGCAGTTGTAGAGGAGCGATGAGAGGTCGAAAAGCCTGGCCTTCATACGAGGCGTGGACGGCACTTTCTCCTCACCGCCGTAATACTCGACCATCTCGTCGAAAGAGTAATAGACACGGCGGGTGAAGACCAGCCCCATCCGTCTCCACTTGGCCAGGTACTTCCGCTCCAGCGTCTCGACCGGCGTGGCGCTGGGGAGATTGCTCGGCCTCAGCACCCGCTCACCGCCCTCCCAGAGGGCGGTGATGAGAACCAACGGCATCATCTCCCGATCGTCAAGACGCTCTCCGTCCGATTCCAAATGGCGATAATAGTTCAAGAGGACCAACGGTACCGTCCCGATACCTAGGTCCAGAACGGCGTTGCCGTACTCGATGACGATGGGCGCGTCGTGCATTTTCTCCCTCCCAGGTTATTCACCAATCGGCAGGGGGTAGCGATAGCAGCGATACCGCCGAACGTCCGGCGCTTCACCCGCCGCACGAGGTGCGGTCGGGGAGGTATACCGTAGACCGAGATCGTCTAGTCGTCTCAGGAACGCAGACAGCGCAGTGCGCTTTTCTGCCTGGCCTCGTGGCCAGCGGCGCCCGCCGCGCCGTTTGCGCAGCTCTGCGTCGTATGCGTCTAATGCCACTGCACTGTCGCGCGACCAGATGTATTTTCCCAACGGTATCAGGTCCGGCGACAATTTCAGCCCGAAGAAATGCAGCCGTTCGCAGCCGGCTTGACGTGCCGCACGATAAATCCCGGGTATCAACCGGCGTATTTCCTCTGTGCTGATCCGGCGGCACATTGAACCCACCGCCATATACTCACGAATCATACCGGCCTGCCGGTAGAGCCGGATGCAGTATTCGTACTCCTCCAACTCGTAACCCTGGATAACCGGCACAAGCCGGCCCGGGAGCTGGCTTTCCCATTCTGCCAGTCTCAGCGCATTCTCCACGGTGGCCCGTATCCGCTCCCGGTTGCTCATCAACCCAAGCGAGCGGCTGATCTCGGGCTCGCAGGGATAGTCCATCGTGGCGTAATAGTTGGGCTTCAGACGCGCTACAAGGTTTGCGTAGTTGACAACACTGAACGGATAATCACCGTACTTGTTCAACATAGTGAACCCGCCACAATCCAGCCAGCGTAAACCGGCCCATCGAGGAAACCGCTTTCTCCGCCACCCATACCCATCCCAAAATCCGGCTGCGGAGAACATTACATTCAGACCGGACGGCAGGAACTTATACATTTGCCATCTGGGATTCAGCCCCAAGAAGAAGAGAGACATCGGCACCCCATCCGACGAAGCGATTCACCGCCCTCGGCTCCCGTTCGGCCCATCCACGCCGAACGGGAGCGGGAGCCGTAACTGCCCTGCTTCTATCAACACTTCCGTCAATCTTCGCCGCCTCGTCTGTGCGGCGTGCGCTGCCCTCATTGCCCTGTCGTGGCGGTTGTGGCAACGCTGACAAAGGGCGGCCAGATTGCCCATCTCCACGTTTTGGGGGTCGGGATCGTTGACGTGCGCGATGGTCAGCACAATGACGATGGCTCGCGGTGAGTGCAGATGGGAACCGACATTGTATTCATCGGCAGCCCTGCGTGCTTCCCGGTAGCTATCGTGCTCGCCCAGTGTGACGAAGCCCTGGCCGCGATGGTATCCAACCGAGTAGTTTCGCACGCCGCACCACTCGCAGCGTGCACCTACACGTGGGTCGCTTTCTGCCCCACCTGCACGTCGCAGAACTGCTCTGCGAACCTCAAGCCAGTTCGGAGGATACTCGGCCTTCTTCCAGGGCATAGTGCAGTGCAACTCCTGCTATAGAAAGCATAGGCCGGTACATTCTTCGGCCTCGGCATCAAAACCCCAGTCCACCAGCATCGCCTGTCCGGGGTGGAACAGTTCCCGCAATGGACGCCCCGAGTTGGTTAGGAAAAGGGGTTCCTTGCCTTGGGCCATCCGCCTCTGAATCGCCCGTTCCTCCAGCAGGCAGGCTTTTTGAAAGAGGTCGGGGTAGTTGCTGGCTAAGACTTGCCATCTCATTCTGTTCTGAAGAGGACATACGAAACACGCGCTTTTCGGGGGTATAGGAAGGCCGACCCCCCGGATCACCGGAACGCAATCCTTCCTGGTCATCTCAAGACGGACTAGAGGATACTCGTTGACGATCCATCTTGCCCCAGACGGGCGTATCCTGTGGGCTTCATCCAGGGTAATCCCCAACCAGACCACAGCATTACCGCGACCCCCCACTTGCCCCCGTAACCACTGTCGTATAGGCCCGACCTTGTATTTTGATGTGCATTGCCGTCGGCCGCTACGGCTTTTCCCGCCGGAACCGAAGACGGCGGGAAGAAGGGACTTCTCCAAGAAATCATCGTATAGGTTTCCTCTTGTTACAATGACAATATCCTCCCCGAAGCCCCTCATCCACTCTCTGAGGCGGGCTAAATGGGCATATGTCTCGGGCAGCTCGCACCCTGTGTCGGCGAAGATAACAGCATCCGCCGTTCCGACAGTATCCCTCAGCTCATCAGCCAGGGAGAGAATGGAACCGGGGAGCGGAGGTCGAGCTTGGGCCTTAGCCAGCGTGTTTAGAATTGCCAGGGCGGTACTCTGTAATCCGCCCCCCAGCGACAGCACAACTATGGTATCCATTTCCACCCACTCCCGCTGATTCACCATTGTTCAATGATCTCCCCTGACAGCCGCCTGGATCGCATCGGCCAACATATCACGCACCACTCGTATGGGGTCGCCGTCACCCACACGTTTCAAAGCATAGCAACCCCTATGACACTCGCACGCGAGCCCCAAAACGCCCGCCCTCCAGCATCTCCGCCGCCTCCGCAAGAGCGGACATCAGCGCGTCTATCTCCTCGGCACGGATAACCACCGTGCCCATCGTTTCATCGCCCCGTTCGGCGGTCAGACCGCGCAGCCTCGCCACTGGCAACTCCCTCCCGTCGCCGGGCAAGACCTCCAGGATCAGCCCTTCGGCCACCCGTAAGGTGCGCATCCTCCCCCTCCTGGCCGGAGCCGGCCGGCCCCGGGTGAAGCACAGGCCGGGAAATCGGTAAGACGATGCGACCAAGCAACAACCCACAACGTCACACACACACGTTTCGAGAAGCCGTCGAAGACGCAAAGAGTTCCGCCGCATCGTGTAAAGCCTTGGCCAACGCCCTCACCTCGCCGGGGCGGATAACGACCAGGTTGTCCGGCAATGATTCCCGTTTCACCACCGCTATGGCCGGGAAATCCTCCGGTGGAGAAGGCAGAGACGGCCAAACCTCTACCACCAGATCGTCTCCGGCCTCCAACCGAATGCTCTGCATACGGCTCTCTCCCCCAGGGGTGAGTAAGTAACGATATAAAGGTGGTCACGAATTTTTCCATCGCCGGCGACCCCATTTGCCCCAATATGTGGGGGTTGCTCGGTCGGTTATCCCCCACACATGGGGGTATGAGGTCGCCGGCCTCGGAAAAAATTTCGTCGCACAAACGGACATGGTCACAGGAAGCGGATGGCCCGGCGTCCGTTCCCCGTCAGGTGGAAAAACGTGCTGCGAATCACCAGGCCGGCTCCCTGTAATCCCCACAGTGCCTTGCGCACCTGATGGGTCGTCATCCCGGACGCCTGGATCAACGTCTCCACACGCACCTCTCTGTCGCCCCTTTCGGTCATCTCGGCGAAGACCCGCAATATGGCCCTCGCTTCAGGATACAGATTCTCGACCAGTTCTTTCAGGCATTCGTCCCTCATCGAACCTCCTCCGGTGTGGGATCAAAAACGAAATGCTTTCCTACGCGCCGGTAGACCACCTCGACACCGGCAGGCCCGGCGCGATTTTTAGCCACGTGGATTCGGATGGCGTCCCGGTCTCCCCCCGGCAACATCATCAGGACGGCGTCCGGCTCGTACTTGGTGGCCGGACCGCCTTCTAGGTCGTCCACCCGCGCCTCCTCCCGCTTCAGCCCCTCGGCATCCAGGGCCGATACGGCGACGATGGGAATCCCGGTAGCCAAGGCGATGTCCTTCAGGCCCTGGACGGCCAGGGTGACCTGCCGCGTTTGAGGCAGATCGCGCAGGTCCAGGGCCGGAGAGATTTTCTGGAGGTAGTCAACGAAGATGACACCGTGGCCGCGCTGCTCCTTCAACCAGGTGGCATACGTGCGCAACACGTCCAACGTCGTCTTCACCGGGTGGGCTTTGACGATCATCAAGTGGTCGAGGTACTGCCCGATCGTCGCCCACGCCCGGCGAGCCCCCGGAAGGTCGCGCAAGACGGCGTGGAGCCCCTGGCGTTCTCCTCGCTCCACGGCACGGGTGATGGTGTCCCGTATCTCGGTCAGGGATACGGGAGCAACGCCGTTGACGCGGCTGAGATAGGATTCCATACAGAGCAGCCGGTGGAGCATATGCACCTCGTCGTGCTCGTATTCCACCACCACCGCTGCCGT
>JALUWE010000548.1 GCA_027019845.1 Anaerolineales bacterium
TTACCCATCCTTCGACTTCAAGCGAACGGAGTTCGGTACGAACTCTATTCGCCCTCCGCTTAGGATGTAATTACCCAATTACCCAATTACCCAATTACCCAATTACCAATACCCAATATCCATCCTTCGACTTCAGGCTCACTCCGTTCGCCCTCCGCTCAGGATGCAATCCCCCCCTCCCCCATCCTCAGGGCAGGCCCGAAACTCGAAACTTCTCCCTCCTCCCCCTTGCCCTGTTGCCCTGCTGGATGCTACAATTAGATGAGGTAGACAGAGCAGGCAGGGTAAGCAAAGCGCATCGCACCATGCCTTACGCCTCACGTACTCCGCTTTGCGTAAAGCGTAATGCGTAAAACGTAAACACACTCGACCCGTAAACCACCCCAAGGAGGACGTCCCCATGCACTTGCGAGGCAAACTGTACGCCGAATCCCCCCTCTACCGCGGCAATGCGCGCAAGACCCTGTTCACGCGGGACTACGACGGCAAAGAGCGCCTGGTCTCGCTGGCAGGAGAAATTCGCGGCACTGCGCAGTCCTTGATGGACGCATTCATCGGAACGGACAAACGGGGACGCAACCGCGGGCTGCTCAACCGCCTGTGGGAACGTCTGTACGATGAGCCGCTGCCCAAGGGATTGATCAAAACCGTCGATTGCCAGCTCGCCAAAACCTCCTACCCGCGCGATCATTTCTTCGACCTGCGCATGGGCATCAAACTTGACGAAGACCGCTGGGCCGCGGAAGCCAACGCCAATTACAAATACGAAACGCTGTTCCGCAACTCGGTCTTCGATTTCGTCATGGCCGTGGACGACAAAGTGCTCAACCAGGGGGACAACGCGGCCAAACTGTATTACCTGCTCGAAGAATTACGCCAGGGACGCTTCTGGTTCGGGGCCGGGAAGAGCAAAGGCCTGGGGCGCGTGCGCCTGGAGTTGGATACCCCTCTCGAGCCGCCCGAAAACCCGCCTCCCATCCACCCCGACGCCAATCACCTGACCCTCACCCTGACCTTCGACGCGACCAACCCGGTGCTGGTCGGCTGGAATTGGGGCAAAGTGGACCCCGAGGCCCCCGCGTTCGCCGCGGTAGAGGGCCGTTTACTGGTCGGCGCCATGCGCAGCCTGCCGCCGGTGGTGCGCGAGCGCCTGGAGATGAGCCTCGGCGGGCCGATTCTCAGCCCGGAGGACTGGAAGAACAAGTTCGACTCCTTCTTGCCGCGCGCCCTGGCCATCTGGCTGCGCGAACAATCCGTCACCCAGTCCGAAACCTGGCATATCCCAGCCGGCCCCTTTGCCAAGATGAAAAAGGGCAAATACGCGCTGTCTAAAAAAGTGGTCCAGGCTGTCGAGCCGTTGATCGACCGGCCTTTCTCCAGTCGCGAGGCGCTCGAAAGCGCGCTGCTGGAGGCCCTGGGCGACAAGGCCAACATGGCAAAGCGCATCCTCAAGGCGGCCCAGAGCAGCAAGAGCACGGTCTACCAACTCGACTCCGGCACCTGGGAGCAGATCGCTGCCTTCCTCGACCTGGACGAAAGCCACCGCGCCCAGGCACAGACGCTGATCAACGACGAAGCCGCTTTGACCCAAATGCTGAGCGATGCCTGCCAGGCTGCCCTGCCCCGCCTGCACGAGCAGATCGACCAGCAGATCAACCTGCTGCAATCCGACGCCTGGGTGGACATGGAGATCGCCAACCGCCAGGAACACCTGCGCATCAAACAGATGATTCGCGACGGCCAGATCAGCGAACACGACTGGGGCAACTACAACCGCCCGCCCGAGGGCGTCAGCGCGGCCGGTTGGCGTGAATTCCTGAACGACCACCGCCGTGTGCGCTTTCACCACATGAAAAACCCGCGCAACCTGAGCAAATCCATCGTCAACGACCAGAACTTCATCGCCTTTCTGCAAAGCTACCGCGACAAAACCCGCCAGGAGCTGGCACAGCCTTACAACATCGATTTCCGCCGCGGGGGGGTGGGCAACCGGGAAATCTCCAAAAAATTCGGCAAGCCCTACGACACCGTGTTCATGCGCATGTTGACCCTCGCGCCAGCCAGCGACGGCAGCCCCGCGTGGGAGGCCTACATCCCCGGCAGCACGATCAAAGGCGCGTTCCGCAAGCGCGCCACCCAGGTGCTCAAAACCCTGTGGGGCGAAGGCCAGCGCACCCGTGAACTGATCGACCACCTGTTCGGCGCGCAGGGGCGCATCGGTATGGCCTACTTCTCCGACGCCTATTTGACCGACCCCACAGACCCGCACCGCGCCTGGTGCAGCATGGACGGCGTGTTGATGGACCCCAAAACCGGCGCACCCGTCGAGACCGCCAAAGCCGACTACCTGTTTGCCTACGGCCAACAACTGCGCTTCCAGGTGCGGATCGACGTACAAGACCTGACCGGCGAAGACCGCGAGGCCCTCTCCCTGCTGGCGCACCTGATCCAGGATTTCGAGCGCGGGGATGTGGCCGTGGGCGGGGCCAAGACCGACGGCTTCGGCTGGGTGCGCGCCCAGATCGAGGGGTTGACCTGGCTGGCCGGGGACGATGCCTCCCTCGGTGAGGGCCTGTTCGGGGATCAGCCCCCGGATCGGGAGGGGGTGTGGAATGTCCGTCACCTGGACGGCCAGGCCGCGGCCGCGGTGTTGTCCGCTCTTCGCCAGCCCCTTTCCACCGCCGCCAGCACCCCGGCAGACCCGCCGCGCGCGGCCGCGGGCTTCATCTCCCACCGCATGTTCGGCGGCTATTGCGGCCTGCTGGAGGTCGAAGCCGAGGTGCTCACCCCGCTCAGCATCCGCGAAAGCGGCGAACCCTCCCACCGCCGGATCACCGGCGAAGGCCACATCAACGGCTGGGATTTCTACTCCCTCTCCCCGCCTGAAAACCAATACCGCGGCGCGCAGCGGCAATATGCCCTGCCCAGCAAATCTCTGAAAGGCATGTTGCGCCACGTGTACGCCATCGCCAGCGACTCGCGGCAGGCCAGCCCCAACCTGGAGGCTCTCAATCCGGTGGACAGCCTGTTCGGTTTCGTGGGCAAAGGCCCCAACCAGGCCTTGATGGGACGTCTGGCGGTCGGTTTTGGCATTTTCGAGGACCCACAACTGGCCTGGTTCCGCGTGCCCTACCCCTACGGGCACTGGAAATTCGAGGACGGAAGCTGGCAGCGGCTGCCGGGCAGCGGGGCGCGCAAAGTCCAGATCGCCAAAACCTGGCGCATGTTCCCCCACGCCCCCCTGGCTCCCATCGTGCAACGGATGGAGGATTTCGAGCCGGACGACGCGCAGGCCGTCTACTTCCGCGCGGTGCTGCCGGGCGCAAAGGCGCGCTTCCATGTGCGCTTCTGGAACCTGACCGGGGAGGAGCTGAAGCGTCTGGTGTGGTGTCTGGCATTGGAAGATGGCATGGCGCACAAACTGGGGGGCAACCGCTATCTGGGCTTTGGCAGCGTGCGGATGCGCGTGCTGCCGGAAAGCTACCTGATCGACTGGGCTGCGCGCTATGCGGGTGAGCCGCCCGAGGTCTGGCAGCGTCCCCTGGTCGTCGAGGAATGGCGCACACCCCAGGCCGTGCAGCACCTGAGAGCCCTCCGCCAACTGTTGAATGCTGACGCCCTTTGATTGGCTGCGCCGCGCCAATACCGGCGCGGAACTGATCGCCACGCTCAAAACCCTGGAGGCGGAGCCTGATCTGCTGCTACACACCGGCCTCGGGCCGCCGCACTCCGCGCTCAGGGGGCCGTGCCGCCGCTGCTTCGTATACCCGCGCGCGCCGCGCCAGCCCGGCGAGGAAGCCCAAACGCAGGCGGATGGCACAAGCAGCGACCAGCCCGACAACCACAACATCTCCATACCAGACGTGTACTGCCGTTTTTGCCGGGCGGTGATGGCGCGGGAGCGGCAGTTGCGCGGCGGTATACGCAACATCGCTTTGTTGTGGGGGCAGCTCGAACACATTCCCGCCACTTTCCGGGAGCGCATCCTGGCAGACCAGCAACACATCATCGCAACCTATTTTCACGATCAGCAGCGTTTCTTGCTGGGGTTCGTGAAACGCCAACTGCTCCCCTGGCTGCAAGAGATCGCCTTGTACCACGGCACGGAAATCAGGGGCAATCTGCAAATTTTTCCCACTGTGGGCGGCGATCGAGAGCGCGGCATGGGCGAATACCTGGTGCGCGCGGCCTACGAGGCGCGGCGCTACCCGTTCAACCGCCTGCAAGTGTGCTTCTATGCCGCGCCCTATCACCTGCTGCGCCCCCATCTGCGGGACCAGGTGGGGCTGCTGCGCTTTGATTTTTCCGAATTTGTCGCCCTGCTGGAGATGGCCGAGGTCTTCCGCTCCATGCTCTCTCCCCAGGCGCAAAACATGCTCTTCGAGCTGCTTCGCCTGAAAGACCCCAAGCAAGAATCGTTCTATTGGGGCCGCTTTCTGGGGATGCTCACCCCTGAAGGGCGTGATATGCTCAACGCCTGGCGCATCCGTACCTGGCCGCGAGAGCGGGTACGCTTGCTCTACGATCTGACCGGGTACGTGAGGTACAGGTAGTTGGGAATTGTGAATGGTGAATTGTGAACGGTTAATGTGAATTGCATCCTGAGCGGAGGGCGGGCGGAGAGAGGCTGTAGTCGAAGCATGGATATTGGGTATTGGTAATTGGGTATTGGTAATTGGGTAATTGGGTAATTGCATCCTGAGCGGAGGGCGGGGAGAGTTCGTACCGAACTCCGTTCGCTCGAAGTCGAAGGATGGGTAATTATGCTCTGCGCTTTACGATTCACGATTCACGATTCTCGATTCACGATTCACGACCTGTGACAACCAACCAACCACGAACCAACCATGTGGCAATTTCTGCAACCCATCAACCTGATCCGTTACCTGATCGTCTTGCGCACCAACATACCGCTGGTGCGTCTGCCGGGCTGCCTGCCGGTGGAGTTGTCGCTGGTGCTGGGAAACGCCATCACCGAGCGGCTGCCCACCCAGGCGCGGCGGCCCTGGCGCAAGGCCTTGGCCGTCTGGGAGGCGTACGGCGGCCTGGAGGTGGTGGGCAAGAAAAAGCCCAGTAAACCCGTGCCGGAGGCCCAATGGCCGGTGCAGACCACTTTCTTCGTCTACCCAGGCAAATACGACTACGGCAAAGACGAGCTGCTCTTCCTCGAACTCAAGCTCATGGGAGAGAGCGCGGACCACGCGCTGTTTTTGGAGATCATTTTGCCCGCGCTGGAATCGCTGGGGTACGACCGGCAAGCCAAATGGAGCGGCAAAACCACCTTGTGGGGGCATTTCGACATCCACGCGGTGTATGTGGCGCGCGGCCCGCAGTGGCGTCCCCTGGTGCAGGATGGCAAGCTCGATTTGGATTTCCGCGCCACCCCCAAACAGTGGGCGCATCGTTTGAAATTCAGTTACGATGAAACTTACAGCCGGTTGACCTGGCTGACCCCTTTCGACTTCTCCCCCCCGGGCACGGCCCCAAAATCGTCGAAAAAACGCAAAAACGCGCCGGCAGCCGAAGTCCCCACCCTGCGCGACATCCTGGAGAGCTTGACTGAACGCATCAGCCAGCTATTGCCGGGCAAATATAACACCCCGCAAGACGCGTGGCAGGCCATTGCCCCCGAATGGCAATTCAACCTGTTGGACGCGCTGGCGCAGGCCGAGGAGACGCGTTTGCGCCGCTGGAAGCTGAAACCGGCCCCGAAGGAATGGCCTGGACGCTGGATCGGCGAACAGCGGTTCGATCCCATTCCGTTGGCCGTGCTGCCCTTTCTCGAGCTGGCTTCCATTTTGCACGTTGGCAGGGGGACACACTTTGGGGCCGGTACTTTTCGTTTGGATCAATAACAGTACTTATTTGAGACCTCACAGGTCTACTGCCACACGATGCAGGAAGATTTTACCCAAAACAGATTGCATCCGGGCGTCTCCATGCGCTTTGAGACCTGTGAGGTCTGGGTGCGACTTTTCAAGTGCGTAAGTAC
>JALUWE010000549.1 GCA_027019845.1 Anaerolineales bacterium
GGGTTTGGGGGTGGGGCTGGCTGGGGCGGTGGTGATCGCGCTGCGCGGCAGGCTGGTTGGGGAGGAGTTCATCGCGCTGATCGCGGCTGCCGCGGGGGCGGGAGCGTTGCTGGGGGTGTTGGCCGCGTGGGTGTGGCCGTTTCCGATGCTGGAGGCGGCGCGTTATTTCGACCGCAAATTTGGTTTGCAGGAGCGGACCAGCACCGCGCTCGAGGTGGGCGCCCTGATCGGGGAGCGGCAACCCGGCCCGGCCGCGCGCCCTCGCCCGGAGTTGCTGGCCCGTCAGGTGGCGGATGCGGCCCGGGCCGCGCGCCGCGTCCGGCCGCGGGATTTCCTCCCTCTGCGCATCCCCTGGCGGGAGGCCGCGCTGGTCGCATTGCTGCTGATCGCCGCGCTCGCCTTCTGGCAGCGGGCGGACACGTTCTTCCAGCTTGCGCTGCAATTGCGGCAGTTTCAGAGCACCATCGATGCGCAGGTGGAGGAGATCGATGCGCTGATCGAGGAGATCGAGCAAAACCCCGACCTGACCGCAGAGCAAAAGGAGGAGCTGGTTCAGCCGCTAGAGCAGGCCGTTCAGGATTTGCAGCAGGCCGAGACGCCGGAGCAGGCGGTTTCGATTTTGAACGCGACGGAGCAGGAGTTGCAGCAGCTGAGCAGCCAGGAGGCCCTGCAACAGCGCCAGGGTTTGCAACAGGCAGGCCAGGAACTGGCGCAGCAGGGCGGCCCGCTGGAGGGTTTTGCCCAAAATCTGGCCGAGGGTGATGTGATTGCCGCGGCCAACGATCTGCAAAACCTGGACGTGGGGTCGCTCTCGCCGGAGGAGCAGGCCGCGCTGGCCGACCAGCTGGCGCAGGCCGCCGAGGCCCTGGCGGGCAGCAACCCGCAGCTGGCGGAGCAGCTCAACCAGGCCGCGCAGGCGCTTCGGGAGGGGGATACGCAGGCCGCGCAGCAGGCGTTGAACCAGGCCGCACAAACGCTGACGCAGGCCGGTCAGCAAATCGCGCAGGCCGAGGCCGCGCAGCAGGCCGCGCAGCAAATCGCGCAAGGGCAGCAGCAAGTCGCGCAGGCCGCCGGGCAGCAGGGCCAGGGACAGCAAGGACAAAACGGGCAGGGGCAGCAAGGGCAAGGAGAGGGGCAGGGACAGGGCGCGGGCCAGGGTCAGGGTCAGGGACAAAGCCAGGGACAGGCACAGGCCGGGGGGGAAGGCGGGGGCGGCAGCGGTGCAGGACAGGGGGCCGGCAACACCGAAGGGGCCGGCCCGCAGGCCGGGGCCGATCCGATCCCGCAAAACAACGCGCCGGGCGACGGCGGCGAAGTGCCTTTCGAGCCGCTCAGCGCACCGCAGCGCATCGGCGGGGAGGAGGGCGTGCAGGTCACCATTCCGGGCAGCGGGGAGCCGGGCGATACCGTGATCAGCGAGGGCCCCGCCGCGCCCGGGAGCCCGGGGCAGAGCAGCGTGCCCTATCAGGAGGTTTTCCCGGCCTACGAGCAGGCCGCGCGGCAGGCCATCGAGAGCGGCCAGATTCCGCCCACGCTCAGGCCGTTGGTGCGGGAGTATTTTGGGGCGTTGGAACCGTAAGACAAATGAGACAAGTAAGACAAATAAGACAGGTGAGACAAGTAAGACAAGTAAGACAAGTAAGACAAGTAAGACAAGTAAGACAAATGAGACAAAAGGACAAAGCATGACCGAAAACATCACCCCCGAACAATTCCGCGCCTACGCCGAAGCCATCGAAGCCGAGGTTGGGAAGGTGATCGTCGGGCAGCGCGAGGTGATCCGGCATGTGCTGGTCAGCATTCTGGCGGGCGGGCACGTGCTGCTGGAGGGTGTGCCGGGGTTGGGCAAGACGATGTTGATCCGCACGCTGGGCGATGTGCTCGATTTGAAATTTTCGCGCATCCAGTTCACCCCCGATCTGATGCCGGCGGACATCGTGGGCACCGAAATCCTGGTGGACGAGAACGGGCAACGCGAGTTTCGCTTCCAGCCTGGGCCGGTGTTTGCCAACCTGGTGTTGGCCGACGAGATCAACCGCGCCACGCCCAAGACGCAATCCGCGCTGCTGGAGGCCATGCAGGAGCACACCGTGACCGTCGCGCAGCAGACCTACCCGCTGGAGCAGCCCTTTTTCGTGCTGGCTACCCAAAACCCGCTGGAGATGGAGGGCACCTACCCCCTGCCCGAAGCACAGTTGGACCGCTTTTTCTTCAAGGTGGATGTGGATTACCCCTCCCCGGAAGAGCTGGTGGAGATATTGGACAGGACAACCGGCGCGGCAGCTCCGCTGGCGGGGAAGGCGGTTACCGGCCGCGAGATATTGGCGATGCGCAGCCTGGCGCGGCAGGTGCCCATCGCCTCCCACGTCTCCGAATACGTCGCCCGCCTGATCGTCTCCACCCACCCCGACAGCCCCTCCGCGCCCCCCCTGGTGCAACAATACGTGCGTTACGGCGCCTCCCCGCGCGGTGGACAGGCCCTGATCCTGGGCGCAAAAGTCACCGCGCTGATGGCCGGACGCTACAACGTGGCCTTCGAGGACGTGCAGGCCGTCGCGCCGGCGGCCCTGCGCCACCGCTTGCTGCTCAATTTCGAGGGCCTGGCCGAGGGAATCAGCACCGATGACATCATCGCGGAAGCGTTGGAACGTTTGGCGTTGAACGTTTGAACATTCGAACGTTGAACGTTGGGGCGTTTATGCTCTTTGACGAAACCACCATCCGCAAGCTCAACTCCCTCTCGCTGGTCGCCAATAAGGTGCGAGCCGGCGCGATGAAGGGGGACCGGCGGTCCAGCAAACGCGGCACCAGCATCGAGTTCGCGGATTACCGCGACTACGTGCCCGGCGACGACCTGCGCCGCCTGGACTGGAACGTGTACGCCCGCCTGGAAAAGCCGTTCATCAAGCTGTTCGAGGAGGAAGAGGACCTGGCGGTTCACGTGCTGGTGGACGGCTCGAAATCCATGAACTGGGGCGAAGGGGAGCACAACAAGTTCGACTACGCGCGCAAACTGGCCGCGGCCCTGGGCGCAATCGCGCTCTCCGCGGGGGACCGGCTGACCCTCAGCCTGCTCACCCCGAGCGGCAGCGGTGCCCGCTACGGGCCCGCGCGCGGCCCCCACCACAACCTGCACCTGTTCGCGTTTATGGAAAAGCAGAGCACCGCGGGCACCACCCACCTCAACCAGGCGCTGGCCAGCTACGCCCTCACAGCCCGCCGGCCCGGCCTGACTCTGATCCTCAGCGACCTGCTCGACCCTAACGGCTACCAGCAGGGTCTCAAGCAGCTCCAAAGCCGCGGCCACGAACTCGCGGTGTTGCACATCCTCTCTCCCGACGAACTTGACCCGCCTTTGACCGGCGACCTGCGCCTGGTGGACACAGAATTTGGCTATGCGCAGGAAGTCTCGCTCGACCGCGGCCTCCGCAACCTGTACCGCCAACGCCTCGCAGCCTGGCGGGCGGAAATCCAGGCCTTTTGCCACAGCCGCGACATCCACTACCTGCCCCTCAACACCGCCACCCCCTGGGACAAGGTGGTGTTGTACCGGATGCGGAGGGAGGGAATGGTTAAGTAGGGAGTAGGGAGTAAGTAGTAGGGAGTAAGGAGAGAATGGAAAAAATTGTCCGGTTTCAGCAACTAAAAGCCTGGCAGGAGGCGCACAAGTTGGTACTGATGGTTTATCAAAAGACAAAACACTTCCCATCAGAAGAACGTTATGCTCTGGTGACGCAAATACGCCGGGCTGCAATTTCCATCCCCGCCAATATCGTCGAGGGATTCAAGCGGCGTAGTGTGCAAGATAAAATTCGTTTTTACAACATCGCAGAGGGTTCCCTGGAGGAGGTCAAATACTTCATCATTCTCGCTCAAGACCTGCATTATCTCACACCGCATAACCCCAATGACCTGATGGAACAAGCACACTCCGTAGGACGCCTGCTTCATGGTCTGATTCAAAGCACAAAACGCCGCCAATAGCCCCTTACTCCTTACTCCTTACTCCTTACTCCTTACTCCTTACTCCTTACTCCTTACTCCTTACTTCTTACTCCTTACTCCTTACCCTCATGTCCCTCCTCAACCCCCTCGCCCTCCTCCTCGGTCTGCTGGCCGGGCCGATCATCCTGCTGTACATGCTCAAGCTGCGGCGGCGGGAGGTGGAAGTCTCCTCCACCATGCTGTGGAAGATGGTGCTGCGCGACCGGCAGGCCAACGCGCCCTGGCAGCGGCTGCGGCGCAACTTGCTGCTCCTTTTGCAGTTGCTGATCCTGGCCGGGCTGGTGGCCGCGCTGGCGCGCCCGGCCCTGCCCGTGCCTACCGTGACTTCCGGCTCGATCATCGTGCTGCTGGATGCCTCGGCCTCCATGTTGGCGACCGACCTGCAGCCCACCCGCTTCGAGAACGCCACGCGGATCGTCGCCGGAATCATCGATGCCCTCGAACCGGACTCGCAGCTCACCCTGATCCTGGTCGGCCCGCAGCCAGATATTCTGGCCTCCGGGGAGGACGACAAAGCCGCGCTGCGCGCCGCGCTGGCGCGGGCCGAGGCCACCCAGGCAGAGGTAGATTGGCAAAGCGCGCTGGCGCTGGCTGCCGGCGCTGCTGGCCGGGGGACGGCGGATACCACCGTGGTGATCGTCTCCGACGGGGGATTGCCCGACGAGGGTTTGCCCCCCCTGCCCGCACAGATCGAGTTCGTGCCGGTTGGGTCCTCCGCGGACAACCTGGGAATCTCCGCGATGGCGTTGCGGCCCGCGGCCGGGGGCGCGGAACTGTTCGTGCGGGTGACCAATTTTGGGAACGCGGATCGCAGTGTGGTGCTCTCGATTTTCACGGACCAAAATTTCTTCGACGCGCTGCGCCTGGCCGTTCCCGGCGGGGGCGATCAGGTGGTGGTGCTGGAGGGGTTGCCCAACAGGCCGGCGGTATACGAAGCCCGGCTGGCAACCGCGGTCGGCAGCGGCCCGCTAGACGACTTCCCGCTGGACGACGCCGCGTTCGCGGTTTTCCAGCCGCCCGCCAACCGGAACACGCTGCTGGTCTCGCGCGGCAACCTGTTCCTGGAGCAGATTCTGGCAATCTTGCCGGAGATCGCCTCGTTCCGGCTGATCGTAGGCCCAGAGGAGGAGGTGCGCTTGCCCGCAGAGCGCTTCGGGGTATACGTGTTGGATGGAATTTTGCCGGATGTGCTGCCTGCGGGGAACTTGTTGCTGATCAACCCGCCTGCCAACCCCCTTTTCGAGGTGGGCGGCGTGACCGACCAGGTGACCAACCCAATCGTTCTCGACCACCCCCTGACGCGCTTCGTGAGCTGGGAGAACGTCCACGTGGCCGAGACGCGCCTGGTCCGTACACCTTTTTGGGCCGATGTGCTGGTTGATTCGGATGCCGGGCCGCTGGTATTCGTTGGGGAGACAGAGGGCAGACGGGTAGCGGTTCTCGCCTTCGATTTGCACAAATCCGACTTGCCCTTACAGGTTTCGTTCCCGATCCTGTTCGCCAACCTGTTCCAGTTTCTCACCCCCAGCGGCGCGGTGGATGCCCCAGACGGAGCAGCCCCTTTCCAGCCGGTGTCCATCCAGCCCGAAGCCGCGGTGGAGCAGGTTCGTGTGACCACGCCATCGGGCGCGGTCTTCCGCCTGCCGGTCGGAGAGACGGGGGTGCAGTTCCGGGAGACGGGCGAAACCGGGTTGTATACGGTGAATTATGTGCTGGAGGGGCAGGAAAGGAGCGAATATTTCGCCGTCAATCTGTTTTCGGCAGCCGAGTCGAGCATTCAACCGCAGACAGAAATTCGCATCGGCCAGGCCTCTCTGCAACAGACCGTACAGGAAGACCTGGGACGCCGCGAGGTCTGGCCCTGGCTGGCCGGGGCAGCATTGGTGATATTGCTGGTGGAGTGGTGGGTGTATCACGCGCGGCAGGGCCGCGAAGTGTGGCGAAACTGGCTGAGAAAAATCCGGCTGGTTTCATCTTGACGCCGGATTTCATCCATAGTAAACTTTAGCTCGTAAACGAAAAGGTCCCGTAGTGTAGCGGTTAACATGCTGCCCTGTCAAGGCAGAGATCGCGGGTTCGAATCCCGTCGGGACCGCCAAATAAAGAGGCGGCTAAGGTAGTCGCCTCTTTGTGCTTTAACCTGAGCTTCGAAGTCTCCCATTGTTTTCAACCGCAGATTGCGCAGACTTTGCAAATTTTTGAGCGATGACAGCGCGGCTCAGAACGACGGCTTAGGAAAGTCGAATCCGCCGATGGGTCAATTGTCCTGAAAAAAGCGGGATATTTGCCCCATGACCCAGAACTCGATTCAATCCATAATACACGCAAGTGCGTTTCCCGTACCCGGAAGGAGCCCCCTCATGAAGCCGCTTTACGTGAAACATTGGATGACTCCCAATCCAATTACCATCTCGCCTAAGACGACGCTGCCTGAGGCCCTGCAAATCATGCTGGAAAACCACATTCGCCGTCTGCCGGTGACATGGCAGGGAGACCTCATCGGAATCGTCACCTTTGGAGACATACGCGAGGCCAAACCCTCGGAGGCATCCAGTCTGAGCGTTTATGAACTCAACTTTTTGCTCGATCAATTGACGGTCAAACACATCATGACCCCGGACCCGATCTGTGTCTCCCCCCATGACAGCGTTCGGAAAGCGGCCAGAATCATGCTGAAGAAAAAAGTAGGGGGCCTGCCTGTGGTTGAAAACGACCGGCTGGTGGGCATCATCACCGAAACGGATTTTTGCCGCTTGCTATCGAAAGTCAACCCATTGGCGCGCCAGCCGCGCATGGCCGCGGCAGTAACATGAAGGGGGAGACGCCATGCCAGCCTTCAACGTCAAATCGTGGATGACGCGCAACCCTGTTACAATTCATCCACAAAGCACCCTCTACCAGGCCAAAAAATTGATGGAGGAAAAGCACATCCGGCGGCTGCCGGTGGTGGAGGACGACGAACTGGTAGGTATCGTTACCCTGGGTGACATCCGCGAGGCGCAGCCCTCCGACGTGACCGCGCTGCGCATCTATGAGCGGGAACGGCTGGCAGGCTTGATTACCGTCGATACCGTGATGACGCCGGACCCGATCACGATTCAGCCGGAAGCCAGCATTGCGGAGGCCGCGCGTCTGATGCTCGAACACAAAATCGGCGGGTTGCCGGTGGTCAGGCGGGGGAGGCTGATCGGGATCATCACGGAGACCGATTTTTGCAGGCTGCTAACCCACCAGGATTGAAGAGGTTGTGTATGAACATCGGGATTCCAAAAGAACGCCGGCCATCTGAGTACCGGGTAGGCCTTTCACCGGTTGGGGTGCGTTTGTTGAGCGATATGGGGCATACCTGCTATGTCGAGACAGGTGCGGGTCTCGGGGCGGGCTTCAGCGACGAAGAATTCCGCAAAGCCGGGGGCCAAATCGTATATTCGGGCGAGGAGGCTTACGGCAGAGCCGAACTGGTCTTGAAAGTCACCCGCCCGACCATCGCCGAGTTGGAATGGTTGCTGCCCGGACAGGCCCTGGCGGGGTTGCTGCACCTGCCGGTCGCTCACCCGGACAAGATCGCAATCTTGATAGAAAAGCAAATCACCTCGATTGCCTACGAGGAGATTCGGCGGGACGACGGCACCTTTCCGGTGTTGAAGCCGCTCAGCCAGATCGGGGGGAAAATGGCCGCCCATCTGGCAGCCATGCTTTTGCAGAACAACAGCGGCGGAAAAGGCGTCTTGCTTGGCGGCGCGCCGGGGGTGCCCCCCGCCGAAGTGGTGGTCATCGGCGGGGGAATCGTGGGCGAGAATGCCACCCGCACCTTTCTAGGGATGGGCGCGCACGTCACCGTGCTGGACAAGCGGCTCGAACGTCTCCAGGAATTGGACGACATTTTCGACGGGCGCATCGTGACGCTGGTGGCCTATCCCTTCAACCTGGAGCGCGCTTGTGCGTATGCCGACGTGGTGGTGGGCGCGGTCAAAGTTCCGGGCGAACGCGCGCCGCTGGTCATCACCCGTAAAATTCTGCGCCGGATGCGGCCCGGCGCGGTGCTGCTGGATTTGAGCATCGACGAAGGCGGCTGTGCAGAGACCTCCCGCCCCACCACACATCAAGACCCCACCTACCTGGAAGAGGGCATTCTACACTGCTGCATCCCGAACCTGCCGGGAGTGGTCGCGCGCACTGCCACCCACGCTTTTCTGAATGCGGCCTGGCCTTTCATCCAGCAGTTGACCAACCTGGGGGTCGAGGCAGCCATCGAAGCCGACCCCGCGCTGGAGCGGGGTGTTGCCACTCACAGAGGGGAGTTTCGTCACCTGAAGCACGTACATTACAAAAACAAACCGGCAGGAGACGCACAATGAACTGGTCGAAGGTCTATCACCAACGCGTCACCACTGCCGAAAAAGCCGTGGAAGCTATCCAGTCCAACCAGCGCGTCTTCCTGACCGGCAACTGTTCCGTGCCCCAAAAGGTGTTGTCCGCATTGGTCGAGCGCGCACCCAGCCTGGAAAACGTTGAAATCATCCAGGTGTTGACCATCGGGGACGCCGCGTACGTGGACCCTTCGTTGGAAGGGCACCTGCGCGTCAACACCATGTTCATCAGCGACAACGTGCGCCAGGCCGTCAACGAGGGCCGGGCAGATTTCACCCCCTGCCATCTCTCCGAAATCCCCGGGTTGTTCTCCGCGGGCATCATCCCGCTCGACGCAGCCCTGATCCAGGTTTCGCCGCCGGACGAACACGGTTTTTGTTCCTTTGGGGTCGAGGTAGGGGTCACGAAAACCGCGGCGCGCTGTGCCCGCACGGTGATCGCCGAGATCAACCCGCAAATGCCGCGCACCCTGGGGGATGCCTTCATCCACATCAGCAAGATCGACTATGCCATCCCGGTGAACTACCCCCTCCCGGAACTGCCCATGGGCGAACCCACTGAGCTGAGCAAAAAAATCGGGCGGTACGTCGCCGATCTGATCGAAGACGGCGCCACCTTGCAAATGGGCATTGGGGCCATTCCCGACGGCGTCTTGTATTACTTGCGCGACAAAAAAGACCTGGGTATCCACACCGAGCTTTTTTCAGACGGCGTGATCGATTTGTACGAGGCCGGTGTGATCACCAACGAGCGCAAGACCCTGCACCCCGGCAAAATCATCGCCGGATTCATGCTCGGCACCCAAAAGCTGTATGATTTCGTGGACAACAATCCGGTGGTGGAGCTGCACCCCAGCGAATACGTCAACGATCCCTTTGTGATCGCCCAAAACGAGAAAATGGTGGCCATCAATTCGGCCATCGAGGTGGACCTGACGGGTCAGGTGTGCGCGGACAGCATCGGGCCCCGGCTGTATTCCGGCACCGGCGGGCAGGTGGACTTCATCCGCGGCGCGGCCCGCTCGAAGGGCGGCAAACCGATCATCGCGCTGCCCTCCCTGGCTATCACGCGCTCAGGAAAGCAGTTCAGCCGCATCGTACCCATGTTGAAACCAGGCGCCGGCGTGGTGACCACGCGTAACGACGTCCACTACGTGGTCACTGAATTTGGCGTGGCCGACCTGTACGGCAAGTCCATCCGGCAACGGGCCAGAGCCTTGATCGATGTGGCGCACCCAAGCCAGAGAGAAATGTTAGAACAAAAAGCAATCGAACTCAGATATTTGTAAAGGAGAGGATCATGACCCGGACATATTGGAAAAGCATTCCGTTCGAGAGACCACGTTTTGAAATTGGCGACCGGGTCGAAATGTTTTGTGACCATGAGAACGCCGAGGGCCAACGCGTCCGAGGCTGGCTTCAGGGAGAAGTGGTTCAAATCAAAGACGACATGGTCGCCGTAGAGTTCTGGCAAAATGTTTATCTGAGCGGGGGCTGGCAGGTGCCCGATGGCATATTGTGGTGCCCCCAGGACTCGCCCAACATCCGTTTCCCGGAAAAATCGGGGGCGAGCCAATAGCCTTTGGAATTGGAAGGGTGTAACAAAAGAGCGGCCATCGTTTCCTGGCCGCTCTTTACTTTTTGTGCCAGCCGCCGGGAGGTTAACTTTCCACCTGGACGAACTCCCTGGCATAAGCCGCGCCGCGGCGAATGGCTTCGATATTCGCCGGAATCAAGCCCTTCCGCCGTTCTGGCATGTGAGCGCGAATGGCCGCCTCAACCGATTCCAGCGAAAGCACCGGCAAGCGGGCCAACAACGCACCCAGCATCACCATGTTCGCCATCCGCCTGTCTCCCAGTTCCTCGGCGATTTCATTGGCAGGAATGGGGACAACCTCCAGATCGTCGCGCATGACCCCCCGGTTGATCAGCGAGGTATTGGCGATCAACACCCCACCGGACCGGAGCAGCGGCTCATACTTGTCCAGGGAGGGCAGGTTCATGATGATGGCTGCCTGGGGGTTGCGCACCAGGGGGGAACCGATCTCCTCGTCTGCCACGATCACCGTGCAGTTGGCGGTGCCCCCGCGCATTTCAGGCCCGTAGGAGGGAAACCAGGTCACCTCCTTTCCCGAATCCATAGCCGCATAAGCCATCACCTGCCCGGCAAACAACACTCCCTGGCCGCCAAACCCAGAGATAACGACTTCCGTTTGCATTTTCACACCTTCCTGTTTGGGTTCACACTCGCAAACCCTTCAATTCTGGGACCACTTTATAGTCTCCTAAGGGATACACCGGTACCATCCGCTCCTCAACCCATTCGCACGCCTCCACCGGGGTCAAACCCCAGTTGATCGGGCAGGTGGAGAGCAACTCGACCAATGAAAAGCCCAGGCCGCGCACCTGCGCCTCGAATGCCAACCGGATGGCTTTTTTCGCCTTGCGGATGTGTGCGGCGTCGTGCAGGCTGCGGCGAACCACGTAGCTGGGTCCATCCAGCGAGGAGAGCAGTTCCGCCATCCGGATCGGGTAGCCGGTCAACCCGGTATCCCTGCCGCGCGGGGAGGAGGTGGTGATCTGTCCCGGTAGCGTGGTGGGCGCCATCTGGCCGCCGGTCATCCCGTAAATGGCGTTGTTGATGAAGACAACGGAGATGTTTTCGCCCCGCGCGGCGGCGTGTACGATTTCGCCCATACCGATGGAGGCCAGGTCGCCGTCCCCCTGGTAGGTAAACACAAAGCGGTCGGGTAGCACGCGCTTGATGCCGGTTGCCATAGCTGGCGCGCGGCCGTGCGCGGCTTCCACGAAATCGCAATCGAAATAATTGTACGAAAAAACCGAACAACCTACCGAGGCAACCCCTATCGTGCGCTCGCGCAAACCCATTTCATCGAGCACTTCGGCGATCAGCCTGTGTGCGGTTCCGTGGGTACATCCCGGACAGTAGTGCGTGGTAGCTTGCGCCAGCGATTTTGGGCGCTTGTACACCGTTTCCATTTCGCGAGTTTCTATCATCATGGCCATGCTACTCTCCTCTAGTTGGCACTGAAAACCACCTTTTCCAGGCGTTTTAGCCATTGGTCGCGCACGCGGCCATTCGGAAAAGCGGAGGGGGTGGACGTGATGCGCCGAATCTCCGCCAGGATTTCATCCGGGAAGGGCACAACCCCTCCCATGCGCCCGTAAAATTCCACGGGCGTGCGCCCCTGAACAGCCAGACGCACGTCATCCAGCATTTGCCCGGCGTTCATCTCCACAACCAGCAAGGATTTTGCACTTTGGGCGATCTTTTCGATCTCTTTGGACGGGAACGGGCTGAGCGTGATGGGGCGGAACAACCCGACCGGCAACCCCTCGTTCCGTGCGGCTCGCACCGCGGAGAGCGCAACCCGGCCCGCGGTGCCAAACCCGACGACCACAAATTCAGCGTCTTCCAGGAAATATGCTTTGAAGCGCACTTCGTTCGTCTCGATCTGCTGCCAGCGTTTCAGCAAACGCAAATTGACCTGCTCCTCATCGTGGGGCTGCAAATAGATGGAGGAAAGCAACCGCCGCGGTCTTCCCGGCGAGCCATCCGTAGCCCACACCGGGGCTTCCTTTTTGAGAGGCCGCATGGGCGGCAATTCAGCCGGCTCCATCATCTGGCCGATGCTGCCATCCACCAGCACCACCGCGATGGCGCGGTACTTCTCCGCCAAATCGAACGCCAGCACGGTGTAGTCAATGGCTTCCTGGACGCTGGCCGGGGCAAGCACAATCGGCCTGAAATCGCCATGCCCGCCGCCGTGGACGATCTGGTGGTAGTCCCCCTGAGAGGGGGCGATATTTCCGAGACCGGGGCCGCCGCGCATCACGTCGATCAACACCACGGGGACTTCCGTCCCCGCGACGTAAGACATGCCCTCCATCATCAGGCTGATCCCCGGGCTGGAAGAGGAGGACATCACCCGCTTCCCGGTGCAGGCTGCCCCATAGACCATATTGATTGCCGCGACTTCACTTTCCGCCTGCAAAAAAACACGCCCCAGTTCGGGCATTCGGGATGACATCCATTCCAGCAGCTCCGTTTGGGGCGTAATCGGGTAGCCGAAATATGCTTCTACACCCGCACGTATGGCGGCTTCGGCCATGGCTATGTTTCCCTTAAGCAATTCACGAGCCATAAGTACTCTCCTGAAGATTCATTTCTCGCTGTTAGCGACCGTTGCGGCGTGCTCTCGCCCGACGATACACGGTAATGGCCGCGTCCGGACACACAATCGCACAAATCTCGCACCCGGTACACCCATCCGCCACCAGCCGGGCCGGATGGTAGCCTCTCGGGGTGAGATAGTCCATTGCAATTCCGATGACGTGTTTGGGACACGCCTGTACACACAGTTCGCAGCCTTTACAGTACAAATCATTGACCTCAATGCTGCCTTGTACGGGCATTCTGGGACTCCTTTGCGAGAGAAAATCAGCAAGTGCTGAAACCACAGCACTCGCCTTTGTTCCATTTTCGCACGGAAAGAGGGGATTTCCAGGGACACCTGTCCCCAATTGGCAGGGACAAATATCCCCAAATAACCTTTACAAAATCCCGCTCGCGTATCATCATAGGAGAAAACTCGCCTCTCGCAATTGTGCTATCATGCAATCCCTTCATCACCAATTTGCCCAAGAAGATTTCAACCGCGCGCTACGCAAAGGTTTCTGGCGCAAGATCCACGCCCGGCTCACGGGGAAGAGCGTCGCGCTGTTGCCTTACGACGACGTTCGCCAGCACTTCTCCCTCAGAGGGCAGCGATACATCGGCTTGCAAACCGTACCCCTCGATCACATCGTTGGCAGCGTGGGACGGTACCGGGATTTCGACCGGGCTTTTACCCCCACCCAAACGCGCACCGCTTCTCGCTGGATGAGCATCGACGTAGCCCACTACCAGGACATTCCTCTGCCCCCCGTCGAATTGTACAAAATCGGGGAGGTGTATTTCGTCAAAGACGGCAATCACCGCGTATCCGTGGCGCGCGAACGCGGGCAGACTGAAATCGACGCTTACGTAATCGAAATCGACATTCCGGTTTCCCTCACACCTGACATCGAGCCAGACAAGCTGCAACTCAAAAAAGAATATGCCGAGTTCATCGAAAAAACCGGGATATTGAAGCTGCGCCCTGGCGCAAATCTCGAATTCACGCTGCCCGGAGAACACGAGCGGCTGCTCGAACACATCAGCGCGCATCGCTGGTATCTCGGTGAAAAACGCGGCGGCGAGGTGTCTTTTTCAGAGGCAGTGGAATCCTGGTACGACAACGTTTATTTGCCGCTTGTTCGGGTAATCCGGGAACAAGGATTGTTGGAAAAATTTCCCGGCAGAACAGAAACCGATTTGTATTTGTGGGTGAGTGAATATCAGTGGTTCTTGCAAGAAGCCTATCACGACAATGAGCCGATAAAAAAGGCCGCGGAAAAATTTGCCAGCCAGTACAGAGATGCGCCAACGAGAAAAGTAATTCGCCAATTGAAGCAAGCCCGCTGGGTCGATCATCTCATCCTGCAACAAGAACGCGCCAATTTTTTCGAGAGCACACAACTTCACGAAACCCGCCCCGGTGCAAAAATCGAACTGACTCTGCCGGGAAAATACGAGAAACTGCTCGAGCACATACGCGTCCATCGCTGGTATCTTGGGGAGGAGCGACAAGAAGAGGTGCCTTTCGAGGAGGCCGCGGCTTCCTGGTATGACAAGGTTTATCTCCCCATTATCGAGATCATCCGCCAGCAAGAGGTGTTGAAGTATTTCCCAGCGCGGACCGAAACGGACCTCTATCTCTGGATACTCGAACATCGCTCGCGGTTGGCCGCGGAATTGGGGTGGGACATCGCCCCCGAAACGGTTGTGACCGATCTGGCCGCCCGGCAGGAACGCAACGTAAGCCGAATGCTCAGCAAGGTGGGAGAACGAATCAAAGACGCGGTCACGCCAGACCCTCTGGAGGCAGGGCCCCACCCCGGACAGTGGCGCCATACGCGGCTGCGGACGCGCCCATCCGGGATCGTGTTTGCAGAGCTTCTGGTTGCGATTGGCACCCAGGAAGAGGACTGGCGAGCGCTGGAGCAGGCCATCACAATAGCACAAAAAAATCAGGCCCGCATTCACGGGCTGCATGTTGTACCGGACCCCGAACTTCGGGAGGCAGAGACGACTCGAAAACTGGTCTCGGAATTCAACCAACGGTGTAAAAACGCAAACGTAAACGGGCAAATTGCCATCGAGATCGGCGGCGTGGCGCGAAAAATCAGCGAACGCGCGCACTGGGTGGACTTAATCGTGCTCCCGATCAATTTTCCACCCGCGGAGCAAGGAGTAGGCCGCCTGGCTTCCGGGTTTCGTATCATCGTGCGCCGCTCCGGCAGGCCCTTGATGGCCATTCCCGGAAAGCTATCCGGCCTGACGAACATCCTGCTGGCATATAACGGCAGCCCCAAATCCGACGAGGGGCTTTATCTGGCCTACCGGTTGCTAAAAGAGTGGGACGCTTCCCTGGTTGTCTTGACTGTCCAAGAGGCCGGCCGCGCCTCCATCTCTTTGAACTGGGCGCGAAAATTCTTGGAAGAACATCAAGTGCCCGCCACATTTGTGCAGGCGGAGGGGGACGTGGTGGAGAACATTTTACGCGCCGCGCAAGACCGGCACGTGGACCTGCTCGTTATGGGAGGTTACGGCAGCAACCCGCTCAAAGAGGTGATGTTTGGCAGCACCGTCGATAAGGTCTTGCGCCGTTTCGATTATCCGGTGATCATCAGCACTTGAGCGTGCCGCCGACGAAGGTTGACGATGAAAATTCGCCAATTACCCGAATTCGAGCGGATGAGCGTGCTGGCGGCCATGATATTGCTGGCCTACGTGATGGTGCGCTTTGTCGATTTGCCCACCCGAACGCTCGAACTCCAATTCGTTGGTTTGTTCATCGGCATTGAACTCAACGCCAACACCATCGTTACGCTTTTGGTTGCCGGGCTGGTCATCACCGGTGTCGATTGGTTGATACGCCAGCACCCCGAAAAAAGCGAAACATCCACTTTTCAACATTGGGTCTTGCCGGGTCTGACAGCCTGGATTTTAGGGATAACGCTCAACGCCCTACCGCTCGACCTGCTTTGGTGGATGGTTCTCATCGTCGGTGCCGGGTTGCTGCTACTGGTGCTGACTGCGGAATACATTGTGGTGGACCCCTCCGAAGCGCGTTATCCCCTGGCAACCATGGGATTGACCGCCTTATCGTTTGCCCTCTACTTCATTCTGGCCGTTGTATTGCGCAGCGAACAGGTGCGCCTCGTGTTTCTTCTGCCTGCGCTTTCCCTTCCTGTCGGAGCGATTAATCTGAGACATTTGTATTTGCGGTTGAACTCGCTCAACATCTTTTCGACTGAAAATGCGATGAACGCGATTTTTGCCTCCCTCACGAGCACGATTATCTCTGCGCAACTGACGGCGGCACTCCATTATTGGCCGCTCACTCCCGTTCAGTTTGGGCTTGCGTTGCTGGGGGCGGTTTACGCGCTGAACAGTTTGCTGGGAAATCTGACGGAGGAAAAGACATTCTCCCAGGCCTGGGTTGAACCCGCCATCATTCTGCTGGCCATCTGGGGCATCGCGTTTTTGTTCCGGTGAGCCGGAAACGCTGCGCGGACGGAAAAATTTGCGTCCATTTGTGGCGTTCGATGCGAACGTTTCGTTGAAACCCAAAGCACGCAAGAGTGTTGTACAATAATGGCAAACCTGTACATCTTCCGGAGGTTTTTGTATGGAAATTTTGCTGTTTCTCGGTGTCATTATCGTGTCGTACCTGTTGGGGTCCATCCCCTTCGGGTTGATATTCGTCAAATGGAAAACAGGGCAAGACGTTCGGAAAATTCAAAGCGGGCGCACAGGGGGAACGAATGCGGCCAGAGCAGCCGGAAGGCTAGTGGGGTTAGCGACGGCAGCAGCGGACTTGCTGAAAGGCGCAACCGGCGTGTGGTTGGCTTCCATCGTGATGCCGGACAATCACTGGTTGAAGGTTTTGGCCCCTCTGGCAGTGATCGTGGGGCACAACTATTCGATATTCCTGGTCGAACGCGATCAAAATGGCCGCATACGTTTTCGAGGCGGCGCAGGTGGGGCATCCTGTGCAGGAGGCGCGTTGGGATTATGGGCGCCGAGTTTTTTGATCATTTTGCCTGTGGGCGCGTTGGTTTTCTACCTCATTGGTTATGCTTCCGTCGCCACTATGAGCATCGCCATCGGTTCCACCATCATTTTTGCAATCCTGGCGATTTTTGCGGATTACCCCTGGCAATACGTTTTTTACGGCTTGATCGCGGCCCTGCTTTTGTTGTGGGCTTTACGGCCCAACATTCGACGCCTGATGAACGGCACGGAACGACCGGTCGGGCTGCGCGCTCGCAGACTGAAATCGACCCAAAATACCCGCTCCACCGGATGAGCCAAACCGAACAAAACGCGACGGCAACCTTCCTGACCGTCGCGTTTTGTCCACCCGAATCCCCTAATCTTCGTATTCGTCGTAGTCTTCCTCAACCTCTTCCGAGCCAATCGGTATTTCCCCGAACGTCTGGTGGTAGAGCGAAATCAAGTTTCGCTTATGCAGCTCCCCTGCCAGACCATTCATGATCACCCGGCTCTTCCCGCAAGACTCCACATCCACGCTCTCCAGGATATCCAGGGGATATTGGCTCTTTGAGGCCTCCTGCACCACCTCGCGCAGTTTATCCAGATATGCCAGGTTATCGTAAATCGCCCCATCGATTTCCCCGCGCAACACGATACCGCCGTGTCCCTGGATGATGTTTTCCAACCCCATATCCAGCAACTTCGTCAAAGAGCGGGCCATCTGGTCGATGTCTCCATCCACGAAATAGGGAAGCGGCATGAACACATCCCCCGCAAAGAGCACGCGGTCCTCCTCGATCAGCACGCCAATACCATCCGGGCTATGCCCCGGTAAAGACAGCAGCCTCAGGGTTTTCTTGCCGATTCGCAAGCCAATCGTGCCCTTCTCGAAGACCAGATGAGGCAAAACAATGCGAACTTGCTTAAAAAGAGCGGGATTCTGCTGCCGGGTTTCCTCCAACGAAGGACGCCCGCGCTTTTTCAACAGTTCGCGGGTCAATACCGAAGAGATGACCAGCGCGCCCGGGAAAAAACAGTTCCCCCAACTGTGATCGGCGTGATAGTGCGTGTTGATCACGTACCGAACGGGGACCTTCAGCTCTTGCTCCACAAAGTCCCGGATCGCTAACGTTTCGTCAGGATAGGCCAGCGTGTCGATCACAACCGCCCAGTTCGGGCCAGCCACTACCCCGGCATTGACCTGAGCATATACCTCGCTCTGAAAAGAAAACACATTGTCAGCTACTCGCTCGTGTCCAACCATTTATCCTCCTGGTGCGAAGATAGCGTAGAATAGCACAAACAAGGGGTGAAAGTCAAGTTTTTCGGCCTAAGAAAACCTCGACTTGTTGACTTATCACCTCAACCCATGTATAATCCCGGCCAACAACTGAGATGTACACCCCTCCGGGAGGAGTAGGCGGCCCGGCAACTGTCAGAGAAGGCGTGCCATAGGCTGAGAGCAGCCCCAGTTTCCCCCGCCGAACGTCGCCCGGACAAGATTGTTGAAGAAATCCAGCCCCCGCTGGAGAGTAGACCAACACGGGTAAGCCCGTTACAGCGTAATCCCGGTGATAGCCGGGAGCGGAGAGCGTCAGGCCGGTAACGGCTGGCGAATTGAGGTGGTACCGCGGAAGCAGCCCCTTTCGTCCTCAAACGGATGAACGGGGCTTTTTGATTCTCGATATTGAATTGGAGAGATTTCGATGACCAACGACATTTTCAGCCTCCCCAAAACCTACGACTTCAAAACCACCGAAACGCGCATCTACCGCATGTGGGAAGAAAAGGGCTACTTCAAGCCTGCCAACGACCCCAACCAGCCGGGACACAACCCGGACATCCAACCGTTCGTCATCTCCATCCCGCCCCCCAACGTGACCGGCGAGCTGCACCTCGGCCACGCCATGTTCGTTTCCATGGAAGACCTGATGATCCGCTACCACCGCATGAAAGGCGTGCCCACCCTATGGGTGCCCGGCACAGACCACGCCGGTATCGCCACCCAGCTTCAGGTAGAAAAAACCCTCGCCGCCGAGGGACTGAGCCGCGAGCAGGTCGGGCGGGAGGAGTTCCTGCGCCGCACCTGGGCCTGGAAGGAAAAGTACGGCGGCATCATCACCCAGCAAATCCGCCGGCTGGGGGCCTCCTGCGACTGGACGCGCGAACGCTTCACCCTGGACCAAGGCCTGTCCCGCGCGGTGCGCGAGGCGTTCGTGCGCCTGTACGAAAAAGGGCTGATCTACCGCGGCCCGCGGCTGATCAACTGGTCCCCCGGCCTGAAAACCGCGGTCTCCGACCTCGAAGTCGAATTCCACGAAGAACAGGGCACACTCTACTACTTCAAATACATGCTGGCCGACGGCAGCGGCGAATACCTGCCCGTCGCCACCACCCGCCCGGAGACCATCCTGGGCGACACCGCGGTCGCCGTTCACCCCGAAGACGACCGCTACCGCAAATACATCGGCAAACACGTCATCGTGCCCATCCTGGGGCGCGAAATCCCGGTCATCGCAGACGAGTACGTGGACCGCGAGTTCGGCACCGGCGCGCTCAAAGTCACCCCCGGCCACGACCCCAACGACTATGCAATCGGCCAGCGCCACAACCTGGCCATCATCTCCGTCCTGGACGAAGAAGCCCGCATGAACGAAAACGCCGGCCCCTACGCCGGGCAAGACCGCTTCGAGTGCCGCAAAAACCTGTGGGCCGACATGCGCATCCACAAACTGGTGATCAAAGAAGAACCCCACACCCACACCGTCCCCCGCTCCCAACGCGGCGGCGAGATCATCGAACCCATGATCTCCACCCAGTGGTTCGTGCGCATCCAACCCCTGGCCGAACCCGCGCTGCAAGCCGTGCGCGATGGGCGCATCCAAATCGTGCCCCAACACTTCACCAAAACCTACTACAACTGGCTGGAAAACATCCAGGACTGGTGCATCTCGCGGCAGCTCTGGTGGGGGCACCGTATCCCGGTGTGGTACTGCGACGACTGCGGCCAGCAGTTCGCCTCCCGCCAGGACCCCGACCAGTGCGCCCATTGCGGCAGCCCCAACATCCAACAAGACCCCGACGTGCTCGACACCTGGTTCTCCTCCGGCCTGTGGCCCTTCTCCACCCTCGGCTGGCCCGACGACACCCCCGACCTGCGCTACTTCTACCCCACCAGCGTACTGGAAACCGGCTACGACATCCTGTTCTTCTGGGTGGCACGCATGATCATGATGGGGCTGGAATTTACCGGCCAAATCCCCTTCCACACCGTCTACCTGCACGGCCTGATCCGCGACGAAACAGGCCGCAAAATGAGCAAGTCCTTCGGCAACGTGATCGATCCACTGGTCGTCATGGACGAACTGGGCACCGACGCGCTGCGCTTCACCCTGCTGGTCGGCTCCACCCCCGGCAAAGACATGAACCTGTCGCTCAAAAAAGTGCGCGCCAACCGCAACTTCGCCAACAAAGTGTGGAACGCCGGACGCTTCATCATCGGCGCGCTCCCCAAAGCCCCCGCCGCCCCCGCCGGACAGCCGGACTGGACCCTGGCCGACTCCTGGATTTGGGCGCGGCTGCAAGACCTGGTCCGCAGCATCGACCGCCTGTTCCAGAACCACCAGTACGGCGAGGCCGGACGCCAGATTTACGACTTCTTCTGGGGCGAATTCGCCGACTGGTACCTGGAAATCGCCAAACTGCAACTGGCCGAAGGCGGCGACCGGGCCTTCTACACCGCCTACACCCTGACCCGCATCCTCGACCTCAGCCTCCGCATGTTGCACCCCTTCACCCCCTTCGTGACCGAGGAACTCTGGCAGCGGCTCAAACAGGCCGCGGAAACCCACTCCGAACACCTGGCCCCCCAAGAGGGCTGGCCCGAGGCCTTAATCGTCGCCCCCTTCCCCACCCCACGCCCGCAGGAAGACTGGGAGCCGGCAAAGAAAGACGGCTTCGCGCTCGTCCAGGGTGTGATCCGCACCATTCGCAACTTGCGCGCCCAAAAGGGCCTCAAACCCGGGCAGCGCATCCCGGCCACCATCGTCGCCGGTGAACACGCAGCCATGTTACAGTCCCAGGCCGCCGCGCTGGCCGCGCTGGCACGACTGGACGCCTCCCGGCTGGAGGTACTCGAAACCCTGCCCGAAAAACCCGCCGGAAGTGTGGCCCTGGTGGCCGGGCCAGTGGAAATCTACCTGCCCCTGGCCGGATTGGTGGACACCGCAGAAGAGCGCGCCCGTCTCCAGAAAGCCCTGACCGAAACAGAAACCCACATCCAACGCCTGGAAAAACTGCTCGCCGGGCCCTTCGCCCAAAAAGCCCCCCCGCCCGTGGTGGAAAAAGAACGCCAAAAGCTGGCAGGCTACCTCGAGACCAGAGAAAAGCTACAAAAACAATTGGACAGCCTGGAATGAGACCACTGCCCCGGTAAAGTCACTGTCGGTCTCCCGAAGCCCAGGAATCCAGTTTCTCCCGCAACTCAGCCCGCGTGAGGCCCCCTTTTTCCAACGCGGCATCGCTCTCGTCCAACAAATACTCGAAAAACGACGCCCCCAGATCGAGCACCTCCTGGTTGTCCGGCTGATCCGCGCGCATCCCCTCTAAAATTTCGGCGGCCCGCGCGTATTGCCCCTCCCGCTCCAGATAAAACACCAGCGTAGCGCGCGTATCGATGGATAGCTTCCTCTCCCCGGCCCGCGCCAGCAAATCATCCACCGTAGGTGTGAAATCTGGAAAGTCCAGGTCTTCCTCTGCTGCCAGGCGGGTCTCCAATAACAGGCTCAACGACTTCTCCAGGTAAGCCTGCGCCTGATCCGGGCGGCCTTTGGCACGCAGCACTTCCCCGGTTTGCTTGAGCAGGGTGATGGCAAAGCTGCACTTGCTCAGGCCCAGACCGCCCCGCTCGCCAAAGGTCAGAAAATCCAGGAGCCGCTCTTCGGGAATGGTGAGCAAGCTCTCCATGTCCACACCCAGGTAATCCCGGAAAGCCTGTCGCAGCAATTCCAACGCCAGATCGAGATCGTCCGACTCGATCAGGCCAAAAATCCGTGCCAGAAACTGCACGAACAACCGGATGTGGCGCAAAACATAATCGTCTCGAAACATGGTGTTCGTTCCTTCGTTCTTTGTTCTCAGTACGCACTGCGCTTTACGATTTATAACACAAAACTCCCCTTACTCCTTACTTCTTACTCCCTACTTCTTGGGTATAATGAAAGCATGAAACCGGGCAGCAAATATCATCCCCTCTACCTGCATCTCTCCCAATCCGGGCAGGAAGAAGTCACCCTATCCATCCCGGAAATCGAACGGCTGATCGGTACCCGCCTGCCGCGCAGTGCCCGCACAACACGAGGTTGGTGGAGCAACCGCGAGCGAGGCGCGGTGCAGGCCCAATCCTGGATGGGCGCCGGGTATCATGTCACCGAGATCGATCTGGAAAACCAGCGAATTACGTTCCGCAAACCCATTTTTCACTACCAGGTCCGCCGCGAGGGGGATACGATCATGTGGAACGCAGAAATGATCAAAGCCCTGCGCCATCATATGGGCGTCACCCAGGGCGAGCTGGCCGAAAAATTGGGCGTGCGCCAGCAAACCATCAGCGAGTGGGAAAACGAAATGTACACCCCCAAACGCGCTATGTCAAAGTTGTTGGGGTTCGTAGCCGAAAAAGCAGGCTTCAAATACCAGTAGACCCTAATGACACACAACCCCCGTCATTCTGAGGGAGCGCAGTGCCCGAAGAATCCGGAGCGCAGCGACCGAAGAATCCAGAGCGCAACGCCCGTCGGGGCGACCGGCCGGTCGCCCCGACCCCCAATAACCACGCGCCGGTCATCCGTCCCCGGTCCCCGGTCATCCGTCCCCCGTCATTCTGAGGGGCGCCAGCCCCGAAGAATCTCCCCCCCATCGCCGAGATTCTTCGCTGCCGCTCAGAATGACGCAAGCAACAGCCGGTCGCTCAGAATGACACACACCCCCCGTCATTCTGAGGGAGCGCAGCGACCGAAGAATCCGGAGCGCAGCGACCGTCGGGGCGACCGGCCGGTCGCCCCGACCCCAATAACCACGCGCCGAACAAAGGGATTGAGACCATTCCCTCCGCAGCGGTTGGTCGCGACCAACCGCTGCCAATAACCACGCCTCGAACAACCGTCCCCGGTCCCCCGTCATCCGTCCTCCGTCATCCACTTCCATCTCCCCCACCATCGTCGAGATTCTTCGCTGCCGCTCAGAATGACAAAAACAACAGCCAGTCGCTCAGAATGACATAAGCAACAGCCGGTCGCTCAAAATGACACACAACTCCTGTCATTCTGAGGGAGCGTAGCTTATTATGTCATTCTGAGGGCACGCAGTGCCCGAAGAATCTCCCAAGCGGATTCCTTACGCCAACGTATTGACACAATTCACGGGTACGGGTAAAATGGTGTTGCGCTAACGTGTAATATGTTTTTTCGGAGGTTGAGCGATGCCCCAACGCGATCCCAACATCATCATCCGCCCGGCGGCCATCAAAGACGCCCGCAAAATCGCGCCCATGCTGGCTTACATCGAAAACCAGGAAACCGACCTGTACCGCACGCTGGAACGCATGTGTCTGGCCCGGCCACACGAAACGCTGCTGGTAGCCGAAATGGATGGCGAAGTGGCCGGGTTCGCGGCCCTGCGGGTGGTCCCCACCCTATCCGCGGAAACGCCCTACGCCGAAATCACCGAACTCTACGTAGCGGACAAAACCCAACGCGAGCGAATCGGCCGCGCCTTCACCGGCCATCTGGAAGCCCTGGCCCGCGAAAAAGGCGCCGCTCATCTTGTGCTGCTGACCGGCCTGCGTAACACCCCCTCCAAAAACCTGTACCGCGCCCTGGGATACCGCGACTACGCGCTGGCGATGCGCAAAACCCTCAAACGCCGCGAGCACACATAACACCCCTTACGCCTTCCCCTCTACGCCTCCCCCCTCCACATACTTCCGCTGCCACTCGTACAGCTTGTTCAACGCCTCGATGGGGGACAGCGTATTGATATCCAACGCCTCCAGCTCCTCCAACAGCGGGTTGGTCTCCGGGAAAAGCGCAAGTTGCTGGGCCGATACGGCCTCCAGCCTGACCGCGGTGCCGGACGAGGCCTCCAGTTGCCGCAAAATCTCGTTGGCGCGCTGGATGACCGGGCGCGGCAGCCCTGCCAACTGCGCCACGTGAATGCCATACGAGCGGTCTGTGCCGCCGGGCACGATTTTGTGCAAAAACACCACCTTCCCATCCGCCTCGCTCACTGCCACATTGTAATTGCGCACCCCCGGCAGCAACTCGGCCAGTTGGGTCAGCTCATGGTAGTGGGTGGCAAACAGCGTTTTCGCACGCAGCCGCGGATGATTGTGGATGTACTCCACCACAGCCCAGGCGATGGACAGCCCGTCGTAGGTGCTGGTACCGCGCCCGATTTCGTCCAACACCAGCAGGCTGCGGGGGGTGGCGTGATGCAGGATGTTGGCCGCCTCGATCATCTCGACCATGAAGGTGGACTGCCCGGCGTGAATCTCATCCTGCGCGCCGATGCGAGTGAAAATGCGGTCGATCAACCCGATCTTCGCATAGGAAGCCGGAACGTAGCTACCCATCTGCGCCATCAAAGCGATCAGCGCCACCTGCCGTAAATAGGTGGACTTACCCGACATATTCGGCCCGGTGATGATGCGCACCCGCTCCCCCTCCTCGTACACCACGTCGTTGGGCACGAAA
>JALUWE010000550.1 GCA_027019845.1 Anaerolineales bacterium
CGTGCATGCGCAAATTGTTGACGATTATGAATGCCATGCTTCGAGACCATAAAGCCTGGTCTCCGGCACCATAATCTCGACTTCGCCTCTTGACAAATAACACAGTTACTCTGAGGGCACGAAGTGCCCGAAGAATCCGGAGCGCAGCGACCGTCGGGGCGACCGGCCGGTCGCCCCGACCTCTAATAACCACGCGCCGTCCCCGTCCCCGGTCATCCGTCCCCCGTCATTCTGAGGGCACGCAGTGCCCGAAGAATCTCCCCCCCATCGCCGAGATTCTTCGCTGTCGCTCAGAATGACATAAGCCCGCCGGTCGCTCAGAATGACATAAGCAACCGCTGGCATGAACTGCGTAAGTCCTGTGGTTGAAAAATGTTTTCTCCCCAGAGACGGCCAGGATGGTCGTCTCTTTTGTTTTACCCTCTTTGATTTTCTACCTGCTCCCTGCACTCACGTTTTTTCGCTCCAGCCGATCTCTTCGGCAGCCATGAAGATGTCGGTGTCCGAGATCATGCCGATGATCGTTCCTTGCTCGTCCGCGACCGGCAGGTGGTGGAAGTTGTGCTTTTGCATGATGATGGAGCATTGCACCAGACTCCACTCCGGGTTCGCGGTGATGACCGGTGCGGTCATGATCTCGCTGACTTTGGTTTCCGCCGGGTCGCGCTCTGCGGCAATGATTTTGTCGCGGATGTCGGTGGAGGTAATGATGCCGTAGGAGGAGGTATTGCTGTCGCCTGAGGTGTCGATGATCAGGCTGTGGATACGGCGGCGGCGCATGAGGGTGAGGGCGTAGGAAACGCTGCAATCGGGATCGACGACGATGACCGGAGTGCTCATCCAATCTTTGACCTGGTTGTGCATGGGAGAGTCCTTTTGAATGTGGAGTTGGGAAAAGGATCGTACCACAAAATTTGGGCGCGCGGGCACAAAATGCGCCGCCATTTCTCACGAATTTTCCATAGTTCCTGGGTGAGTTCAGGGTATAATGTTTGCCGGAGGCAGTGCTTATGAAGTTGCACAATTTTCGTCTCGATCAAAACGGCCTCGAAAGGCTGCTCGGCAAGCTGGAAGCCAGGATCATGAGCGCGGTGTGGGAACTGGGCAACCCAACGGTTCAAGAGGTGGTCGATCACCTGGGCAAAAACGCGAACTACAAAACCATTATGACGGTGATGAATCGCCTGGTGTCCAAAGGCTTTCTCAACCGTCATAAAGTCGCCCGTGCCTACACCTATACCCCCAGCCTCTCCAGGGAAGAACTCGACGACCGGCTCTCACGGCAGGTATTGGACAGCCTGTTGGAAGACTTTGGGCCGGCCGTGATTACACAATTCGTCGAAGTTATCGCGGAAACCGACCGCAGCCGTCTGCTGGAGCTGGCAGAGTTGGTAGAAACCAAACTTGTCTCTCGCAAAACTGATCCCGAATAAACTTTACTGGCGGCGTGTAGAGATAAAGCTATCGTTCCTGGTAGCCCTGACAACGCTGGTCGCCTTCTTTGCCCTGTTGTTCAGCGACCATGGGGGCTGGACATTTTGGGCGCTGTTCGTCGCGGTCTGCCGCCGCACGCTCAACGAAGCGCTGGCGCACAGCCCGGACTTGAGCCGCCTGGCGTTTTTCGTCCCCATTTCTTTTGGCCTGCTATTGACCTTGAGCGAATCTTTGCGCACTGTGCTCGGCGGTTATCGCTGGACCGGGGCGCTGAAGTCGGTACAGAGACCGCCTGACCCGCGGCTGGCGGCTCTGGCGCGCAAGTGTGGCCTCTCCGGTTGTCCGGTTGTATTCCATTCTCACTTGCCGATTGCGTTTACGCACGGTGTTTTTCGCCCGCGGGTCTGGTTGTCTTCGAGGCTGGTACAGGAACTGGACGACAGCGAGTTGGAGGCTGTCTTGCTGCACGAAGCCTGCCACCAGATGTCGCGCGACCCGCTCAAGGTGCTGCTGGCCGACAGTGTGAGCCGCGCGCTCTTCTTCGTCCCCCTGGCGCGTGACCTGTTCCAGAACTATCACATCGAAAAGGAACTGGCTGCGGACCGCTTTGCAACGGAAAAGATGGGCGATCCCCTGCCTCTGGCCCGCGCCCTGCGCAAACTGCTTGCCACCCCGGTTGCTGCTGCGCCCGCGGTTGCCATGGTGGGAAAGCCCACCACCATCGAAGCGCGCCTGCTGGCCTTGATCGATTCCCGGCCAGAGGAAACATCCACCACGCCCCACATACGTCTGGGGGTTGGCGCGCTCTGGCTGTTGTTTTTGCTGCTCAATCTGCTGCTGCCCGAATCCATCCATGTTGCCTCCATCACGGAGTGCGCCTCCTCCATCGCGTTTTGAAAGCGCCATGCAACAGCCGCTCGTGCTGCGCTTTTTTATTGACATGAAATCTTACAGATGATAAGATTTCGGCACTCTTTAAGAACAGCCATGAAAACAGGGTGTGGGCAGATTGCGTGTCTGCCCACACCTCGTATTTTCACGCAATCACATGAAGCCTCTCTTACAGGTCAAAAACCTTGTTACCCAATTCCACGTGGAAGATGGCGTGATCCAGGCGGTCAACGGCATCTCCATCGCCCTGATGCCCGGTGAAATTCTCGCCATTGTGGGTGAGTCCGGGTCCGGCAAAAGCGTCTCCATGCTCTCGGTCATGGGGCTGATCCCCCAGCCGCCCGGCAAAATCGTGTCTGGCGAAATTCTGC
The DNA here is from genome assembly GCA_027019845.1 of Anaerolineales bacterium. Taxonomy (GTDB): domain Bacteria; phylum Chloroflexota; class Anaerolineae; order Anaerolineales; family JABWBV01; genus JALUWE01. Next base: position 2,697 of record JALUWE010000550.1, read on the forward strand.
TGGATGGCCGCGACCTGACCCGCTTGAGCAAAAGCCAGATGGCGCGCATTCGCGGGAAGGAGATCGCCATGATCTTCCAGGACCCGATGACCTCGCTCAACCCGGTGATGAGCATCGGGCGCCAGATCGATGAAGCCCTCCTGCTGCACATGCAGATCGACAAAGCCGCAGCCCGCAAGCGCACCATCGAACTGCTGGAGATGGTCGGCATACCGGACGCGGCCAACCGGGCGCGGGATTTTCCCCACCAGTTCTCCGGCGGGATGCGCCAGCGCGTGATGATCGCCATGGCGCTGGCCTGTAATCCCAAAGTCCTGATCGCGGACGAGCCGACCACCGCGTTGGACGTCACCATCCAGGCGCAGATCATCGCCCTGGTCAAGCGGTTACAGCGCGAGCTGGGTATGGCTGTGGTCTGGATCACGCACGATCTGGGCGTGGTGGCCAGCCTGGCCGACCGGGTAGCGGTCATGTACGCCGGGCGCATCGTGGAACAGGGCACGGCTGCGGGCGTGTTGGGCGCGCTGATGATCATCGGCTTCGTGCTCACCGCGGTCTTCGCAGAGCAAATTAGCCCCTACGACCCCACCGAGCGCGTTGCCATCCCCTTCCAAAAGCCCAGCGCGGAGCACATTCTGGGCACCAACGACATCGGCCAGGACATTTTCAGCGAGCTGGTGTACGGCGCGCGCGTCTCGCTCACCATCGGGGTGGTGGCCTCCATCGTGGCGGTGACCATCGGCACGACGGTCGGCCTGCTGGCCGGTTACTACCCGCGCGTGCTGGGGAATCTGCTGATGCGCGGGGTGGACATCATTCTGATCCTGCCCTTCTTACCGCTTTTGATCATGCTGGCCGCCTATCTGGGACGCAGCCTGTTCAACACGGTGATGATCATCGGCCTGTTGATCTGGGCCGGTTCGGCGCGTATCATCCGCTCCCAGGTGCTTACCATCGCGCAGCAAGATTACGTGTTGGCTGCCAAAGCCATCGGCGCCAGCGACTTTCACATCATCACCCGGCACATTCTGCCGCAGGTGTTGCTGCTCACGGTGGGACAGTTCGTGCAGGCTACCAGCGGTGCTATCCTGCTGGAGGCTGCGTTGAGTTTCTTGGGGTTGGGCGACCCGCTGCAAAAAAGCTGGGGTACGGTGCTCTACTGGGCGCAGGTGCGCGGTGTTTTCCTCACCCCTGCCTGGCGTTGGTGGGTGTTGCCGCCGGGGATTTTGATCAGTCTGGCCGCGTTGGGCTTCGCGTTGATGGGTTTCGCGCTGGAGCAGATCATCAACCCGCGGCTGAAGCAGTGATTCGGTAGGTCGGATTGGCAATCCGACCTACAATCCGCCCTTTGCGAATGTTTCGCGCTCTGGGCGGTGAAAGGCCGTCGCTATCTCTCGTACCGTTGGAACCCGGAGCAGGGTAAGCGAGGGCGCGGCCCTCGCTACCCTCTTTCAGGACACATCAGCGACTACGGCCATCTCCCGTACCGCGGAGAGGGGGGATTGCTTCAACAAAAAAACGCCACTACCAGGAAACTTATTCTGTCATCGCATTGACTCAGATTCTTACGTGTGGTAAGATTTCGCAAGCGTCCCAGAAGCGTTTCGCAACTCTATCCACCCACTTCAACCGGCACATGCTGGTTATTTTTTTACTGTTAAGTCGGGAGGGTTCGTTTTGCCAGGAAAACCCTGGTGGACACTTTTGCTTCGCTCATTCACCGGCGAGGGCCGGGAAGGCTCGATTTTGTCCACCTATTGCTGAACCGTCCCGAAGCCCTACAGCAAAATCAGATGTTTAGGAGGTGCTCATCGAATCAATTACCCGCATATTTTCCCCCGAAGTTCCATTTCCCATAGAAAATCCAGAAGAGAAGAAGGAGAGAAGTTGATGAAGTCAAAACGCTTGACACTTTTGCTCAGCATTGGCCTGATTGCCATGTTCTTGCTGGCGGCGTGCGGTGGACAGGCTGCACAACAAGAGGAAGAAGCCCCCGCGGAGCAGCCGGCTGCGGAAGCCACCGAACCCGCCGCCGCTGAAGAGCAGCCCGAACCCACCGAGGCCCCTGAAGAAATGGCCGAAGAGATGGATGCCCCGGTGGTGATTGCCATGTACCAGGAGCCGGAATCGCTCAACCCCTACCTCTCGGTGCAAACCGTGGTCAACGTGGTGGCTACCACCGTGCTGGAAGGCCTGCTGGATGTCGGGCCGGACGGTGAATTCATCCCTAAACTGGCGGTCGAGGTGCCCTCGGTTGAGAACGGCGGTATTTCCGAAGACGGGTTGACCATTACCTACAAACTGCGCGAAGGCGTGCTCTGGGCCGATGGCAAGCCCTTCACCTCCGCAGACGTCAAATTCACCTGGGAAGCCGTCATGGACGACGCCAATCCGGTGGTCAGCCGCGCGGGGTATGAACTGATCGAAAGCATCGAAACCCCCGACGACCTGACCGTGGTGGTAAAATTCTCGGAATTGTACGCGCCCGCGCTCTTGCTGTTCGAATACGTGCTGCCTGCTCACGGCTTTGGCGGCGGCACCGCCATGACCGGCGCGGACTTCAACCGGATGCCTTTTGGTACCGGGCCCTACATGGTCAAAGAATGGACCTCTGGCGAGAGCATCGTGTTGGAAGCCAACCCCAACTACCGCGATAAGGTCAACTTCAGCGGCGTGATCTTCCGCATCACCCCCAGCCGCGAAGAGAGCGTGCTGTTGCTCAAGTCCGGCGAGGTTGAAGTGGTTTGGGACCTGATTGAAGCCTCCATCCCCGAATTCCAGGACAGCGAGGACGTCACGCTGTGGACCACACCCTCCTCCAACGTGGAATATCTGGGGCTGAACCTGGCCAAACGCGGCGACCCGGCGGACCCCAGCCAGCCGCACGACATCCTGGGCGACAAGCGCGTCCGGCAGGCCATCAGCCTGGCCATTGACCGCAGCGTGCTGGTCAACGACCTGATGTACGGCCTCTCCACCATCGCCACCTCCGCCATCGGCATGGGCTGGGCCGCAGACCCGACCCTCGAGACCCCCTCCTACGACCCCGAACAGGCAATCGCCCTGCTCGAGGAAGCCGGTTGGGTGGACACCGACGGCGACGGCATCCGCGAAAAAGACGGGCAAAAGCTCAGCCTCGAAATCACCACCACCTCCGGCAACAAGCTGCGCGAGCTGGCCGAGCAGGTCATCCAGGCGCAGTTGCTCGAGGTGGGTATCGAACTGGTGATCAACAACGTGCCCTCCTCCACCCTGTTTGGCAACTGG
>JALUWE010000551.1 GCA_027019845.1 Anaerolineales bacterium
CGCGCCCCAATCTACCAGCAGCAAGTCGCCCGCGGCCAGTTTGCGCTCCGTGGGCGTGGCGTGGGGGTTGGCGCTGTTGGGACCGAAGGAGACGATGGGCGAGAAGGGCATCTGCGGGTGCGAGCCGTGCCGCAGCAATTGCACCACCAGTTCGCCCGCCAGTTCTTTCTCCGTCATGCCGAGACGGAGATGCGCGAGCGCGGCTTGCAGGGCTTTTTGCGCGATTTTGGCGGCACGGCGCATGGCATCCACTTCCGCGGCGTCCTTGTACATGCGCACCGCGGCCAGCACGCCCTCCGCGGAGGGGAAACGCGCCTGCGGGGCTGCCTGTTCGAGAAAACGCATCTCCAACAACCGCATCCGGCGGGGTTCCACCCCTACACGCGCCGCCGCCAGCCCCAGCGCATCCACCGCGCCCTGAAAGGCCGCGCCCCATTCGTCCGGTCGCTCCCCATACGGCCAGGCCTGCACCTCGAAGGCGAGTATCTCCAGTTTGGCGGTTTCCAGTTCCGGTAGCACGATGGCCGGAGGGCTGCCCGCGGCCAGCAGGAACACGATGGGGCGTTCGCTCAGGTGAAAGTGCAGGCCGGTCAGGTACGTCAGACTGGGGCCGGGGTTGAGCGCCACCGCGTCCAGACCGTGCGCGGCCAGGCTGGAGGTGAGTTTCTTTTGCCGGGCTTGCAGGATGTCAGGGGTCGGCATGGTTCTCTCCCATGGGGTATGGTTGGAGGAGTGGATTATAGCTGGAAATGCCGTATTCGTGGGGAAGCTTCAGCAGCCCGGTCGAACGGAAACCGACGTTTTTCCGCTTCTTGACATCCCCTGTGCCCTCATGTACAATTCCAGCACCCTGAAACCAGGGCCTGTGGCGCAGTTGGGAGCGCGCATCAATCGCACTGATGAGGTCGCGGGTTCGAATCCCGCCAGGTCCACTGGTTCAGTATTCCGTAAGCAGCAGTATTCAGTGAGAGCTTGAATACCAGATACTGAACACTGACTACTGAAAACCGAACACTGAATACTGAACACTGAAAACGGGCCCATGGCGCAGTTGGGAGCGCGTCTCAATGGCATTGAGAAGGTCGAGGGTTCGAGTCCCTCTGGGTCCACCACAGAGTGCAACCACATAAAAAAAGCGGCAGGAGTAGTAAGCCATCTGCCAGAGAGTCGGGGTCCCCGGCTGAAAGCCCCGGCAACCGCACCCGCAGAGTGCGCCAGGCCGAACTCGCCTGCCAGCCCCCACGCAGGGCAAGCTGTGGCGGTGAAACTCCAGTATCCACTGAACACTGACTACTGAAAACTGAACACTGAATACTGAACACTGGATACTGAACACTAGCCCCACCGGTTTTCACCCGTTATCGTGAACCTGAGAGGTAGTTGTGTGGCTGGTTGGTTCATGTCGCACCCACTCACGAATAACCAATAACCAATCACGAATCACCAACTACAACCAGGGTGGTACCGCGGAGCAACCCTTCGTCCCTGTGCGATGGGTGCTTTTTGTTTAACGCCAGACCTGTCAACCGAAAGGAGGCCCGAAATGCAACACATCTGGACAAAAATCACGCGCTGGATCAACCACTGCCTTCTCGCGCGCCTCCTTCGTCTCCTGAACCCCCACCCCCTCTACCAACCCGTAACGATCAGGAGACAAAATCATGATTACCTGCGACAAAATCGCTCTGCAACCAACCGATACTCCGGTTGAAGCGGAAAGAAATACCCAACCCCCAACCCAGGATTTGGAGACCGAACACATGACCCACTACGACCACGCCGAAATCGAACCCAAATGGCAGCGCAAATGGGAGGCAGACGGCCTGTACCACGCCGACATCGACCCCAACCGGCCCAAGCACTACGCCCTGACCATGCTGCCCTACCCCTCGGGGGAACTGCACATCGGCCACTGGTACGCCATGACGCCCTCGGATGCGCGCGCCCGCTACATGCGCATGAAAGGCTACAACGTCCTGTTCCCCATGGGCTTCGACGCCTTCGGCCTGCCCGCGGAAAACGCGGCCATCCAACGCAACATCCACCCCAAGGAGTGGACCTACGCCAACATCGAACGCATGCGCAAACAACTGAAAAGCATGGGCGCCATGTTCGACTGGCGCCGCGAGGCCGTCTCCAGCGACCCCGAATACTACCGATGGACGCAGTGGTTCTTCATCCAGCTCTACAAACACGGCCTGGCCTACCGCAAACTGGCCCCCGTGGATTTTTGCCCCAAATGCAACACCACCCTGGCGCGCGAACAGGTCAAAGGCGATGACCGCGTTTGTGAGCGCTGCGGCACCCCGGTCATCAAGCGCGAAATGGAGCAGTGGTTCTTCCGTACCACCAACTACGCGGAAGAACTGCTGGATTTCTCCCACCTGGACTGGCCCGAACGCGTCCGCCTGCTGCAAACCAACTGGATCGGGCGCTCGGAAGGCGCATCGGTCGTCTTTCACACCGAACAGGAAGACCCCATCGATATCTTCACCACCCGGCCCGACACGCTGTGGGGCGCCACCTTCATGGTGCTGGCCCCCGAACACCCGCTGGTCGAAAAAGTCACCACGCCCGAACAACGCGCCGAGGTAGAAGCCTACGTGGCCCAGGCCGCGCGGCAGACCGACATCGAGCGCGAGGCCGCGGACCGCGAAAAAACCGGCGTGTTCACCGGCGGCTACGCCATCAACCCGGTCAACGGCGCGCGCATCCCGATCTGGATCGCGGACTACGTGCTGATGACCTACGGCAGCGGCGCCATCATGGCCGTCCCGGCCCACGACCAGCGCGACTTCGAGTTCGCCCGCAAATACGGCCTGGAGATCATCCCGGTCATCCAGCCGGAAGGCGAACAGTTGGACGGCGCAACCATGCAAGAAGCCTACATCGGCCCCGGCGTGATGGTCAACAGCGCGCACTTCGACGGCACCCGCGTCACCGAAGCCAAAGGCCACAAGAACCCCGGCATCATGGCGGTGATCGACTGGCTGGAAGAAAAAGGTATCGGCAAGAAAGACGTGAACTACCGCCTGCGAGACTGGTTGATCTCCCGCCAGCGCTACTGGGGCGCGCCCATCCCGATGGTGTACTGCGAAAAAGACGGCTGGAACCCCGTGCCCGAAGACCAGTTGCCCGTGGAACTGCCCGACGACGTCGAATGGCGCCCGACCGGCGAAAGCCCGCTGAAATTCCACCCCACCTGGTCACACACCACCTGCCCGGTGTGCGGCGAAGATGCCCACCGCGAAACCGACACCATGGACACCTTCATGTGCTCCTCCTGGTACCACCTGCGCTATCTCAGCCCGCACTACGACAAAGGCCCCTTCGACCCCGCGGAATACGACTACTGGATGCCGGTGGACACCTATACCGGCGGCATCGAGCACGCCACCATGCACCTGATCTACACGCGCTTCTTCCACAAGGCCTGCCGCGACATGGGCATCACCAAAGGCCCCGAACCCATGCTGCAACTGCGCAACCAGGGCATCGTGCTGGGCGAAGATAGCGAAAAGATGTCCAAGAGCCGCGGCAACGTGGTCTCGCCCGACGATCTGGTGCAAAAATACGGCGCGGACACCGTGCGCGGCTACCTGATGTTCATGGCGCGCTGGGAACAGGGCGGCCCGTGGAACAGTTTCGGCATCGGCGGCGTGGCGCGCTGGCTGCGAAGGGTTTGGGATTTGTTCACCACCCCGGCGCAAAACCGCTCCCAGGCCGACCCCGCCACCCTGCGCGCCCTGCGCCGCAAAGTCCACCAGACTCTGAAAAGCATCACGCACGACTACGAAAACTTCGAGTTCAACACCATCATCTCCTCCCTGATGGAGCTGCTGAACGCCATGTACGCGGCCCGCGAACAGGGCGCGGCCGGCACCCCGGCCTGGGACGAGGCTGTGGACATCTACCTGCGCATGATGGCCCCCGTCGCCCCGCACATTGCCGAAGAGCTGTGGACCGAAAAGCTGGGCAAACCCTACTCGGTACACACCCAGCCCTGGCCCGAAGTGGACGAGGAAGCCGCCAAAGAGGAACAGATCACGTTGGTCGTCCAGGTCAACGGCAAGGTGCGCGCCCGCATCACGGTCCCGGCGGGCATCAGCCAGGAAGACGCCCGGCAGGCCGCGCTGCAAACCGAGGCCGTGCAGCGCTTCCTGAACGACAAGCCGCCGCGCAAAGTGATCGTGGTGCCCGGCAGGCTGGTGAACATCGTCACCTGACCGGTAAACCTGGTAAACCTGTGAGGCCTTGAAGACCTCACAGGTTTTTCTCGTGAACTCCCCCTCCCTCTCCTTTCCTCCCCTCCGCTGGGGGCGGATCGTCCGCCTGACTGTGTTCGCGCTGGCCGCGCTGCTGATCGCCGCGGACGTGGCCGCGGCCTGGGTCTTCACCACCGCGCTGGTCTACCCCGGCTGCCCGGAGGCGCGCCCCCTGCCGGGGGTCCCCGCGCCCGAACGGGTGCAACTGGAGGCCGCGGACGGGGTGCGGGTGGAGGCCTGGTATTACCCCTCGCAAAACCGCGCCGCGGTGATCGCGCTGGGCGGACAGGGGGGCGCGTTGGGGGAGGCGTTGCCGCCGGTCAGGCCGCTGGTCGAGGCCGGGTTCGGGGTGTTGCAGATCGGGTCGCGCAGCTGCGCGGGGGAGGCGGTCACGCTGGGGTACCGGGAGGCCGACGACGCGGCCGCGGGGCTGGCGTTCCTGCAATCCCGCCCGGAGGTGGCGGAGGCGCGGATCGGCGTGTTCGGCTTTTCGATGGGCGGGGTGGCGGCCATCCGCGCCGCGGCCCGCAACCCGGAGATCGCCGCGGTGGTGGCCGAGGGCGGTTTTTACAATCTGGGGGAGGATTTTGTCGAGCCGGGGGAAAGGAAATCGCCGCCGCGCACGCTTTTCCTGTATACGCTGGCCGGGACGTTTTGGCTGCGAACCGGCGCCAACCCCTGGCAGATCAGCCCGGTGGAGGACATCGCGCGCCTCAGCCCGCGGCCCGTGCTGCTGATTTACGGGGAAAACGAGGCGGAAAGCGGGCGGGCGCGGGCGCAGTTCGAGGCCGCGGGGCAGCCGAAGGAGCTTTGGATCGTGCCGGGGGGCGATCACGGGCGCAATCATCTGGTCGCCGGGCCAGAGTACGAGCGGCGGGTGCTGGCGTTTTTTAGCCGCACGCTGGGCGGAGAGGGAAATCGTCATTGCTCGCCATAGAAGGGGAACAGGAAGATTTTACCAAAAACAGATTGCATCCGGGCATCTCCATGCGCTTGAGACCTGTGAGGTCCGGGTGCGACTTTTCAAGTGCGTAAGCCCTGACATCAATTTCACATCCCCGGCTTTGACTGATACGAAATCCTGGCGTACAATGGGGAGGGCAGCGCGCAAGATGCAATCCCTATCCCTATCCCTATCCCTATCCCTATCCCTATCTCCATCCCCTCTCCCTATCCCTATCCCCTCTCCCTATCCCTATCCCCATCCCCTCTCCCCACTCGAACTCCATACGCCACCATGAACAAACAAATCATCACTCCCGACAAAGCCCCCAAAGCCATCGGCCCGTATTCCGCCGGTATCCGTGCCGGGAACTTCGTCTTCACCGCCGGACAGATCGGCATCGACCGCCAGACCGGGAAACTGGTGCCCGGCGGGGTGGAGGCCGAGGCCCGGCAGGCGCTCTTCAACCTGCAAAACGTGCTCGAAAGCGCGGGCACCTCGCTGGAAAACGTGGTCAAGACCACCGTGTTCCTGCGCGACATCAACGACTACGCCGCGGTCAACGCCATCTACGCGGAATACTTCACCGAAAACCCGCCGGCGCGCTCCGCGGTCCAGGTGGCCGCCCTCCCCGCGGGCGCGGCAGTCGAGATCGAGGCCATCGCGTTGATCGGGTAATTGGACATTCCCCTCCTCACCTCTTCCCCTCCTCCCCC
>JALUWE010000552.1 GCA_027019845.1 Anaerolineales bacterium
GGTGGGGATGGGGGATAGGGATAGGGATAGGGATAGGGATAGGGATAGGGATAGGGATTGGGATTGGGATTGGGATAGGGGATTGGAGAGGGGCTGGCAAACGTCGTCTTACGCCCTTTACTCCATTCTCCTTACTCCATTCTCCTTACTCCATTCTCCTTACTCCTTACTCCATTCTCCTTACTCCTTACTCCATTCTCCTTACTCCTTACTCCATTCTCCTCACTTCCTGTCCTCATCCAGCGCGTTGATTTTGTTCACCCGGCGGGCATGGCGGCCTCCGGCGAAGGGGGTGGAGAGCCAGGTGTCCACGATCTGGCGGGCGAGATGTGCGCCGATCAGTCCGGCGCCGAGGGTCAACACGTTGGCGTTGTTGTGTTCGCGCGCGTTGTGCGCGGTGGCATGATCATAACACATCGAGGCGCGCACACCGGGGATTTTGTTGGCTACCATGCAGCTTCCGATGCCCGCGCCGTCGATCATGATGCCGCGCCAGGCTTTTCCTTCGCTCACCAGTTGCGCCACCGCGCGGGCGAAGTCCGGGTAATCGACCGAGTCGCTGCTGTGAGTGCCGCAATCGACCACGTCGAACCCCTGTGCCTGCAAGTGCTCTTTGAGAATTTCCTTGAGCGGAAACCCGCCGTGGTCCGCGCCCAGGGCGATCACGCCGCGCGGGGGGGCGGGAGGCGGTTCGGAGGGGGCCGGGTGCGGCACCCCGCGCGGGGGGCGTGCCCCGGTCGGGGGGTGCGCGCCCTGCCCGGCCAGGGTACGGGTCACCACGCGGTGGACGATGCTTCGGATTTCGGATTCCATGTACGCTCTGCGCTTTACGTTCCCTAAATTCTATCACTCTTTGCGGCGGGGTTTGAAAACCAGGCGAATGGGAGTGCCGAGGAAGGGGTATTGTTCCCGGAAACGGTTTTCGAGATAACGCTGGTAGGTGAAGTGTACCAGTTTGGGGTCGTTGACATAGAGGAGGAAGGTGGGGGGATCGCTGCGAACCTGGGTGCCGTAGTAGATTTTGAGGTGCCGCCCGGCTTTGGAGGGCGCGGGGTGGCGGTCCTGGGCGTCACGCAGGAGTTTGTTGATGCGGGAGGTGCTCAGGCGCACCAGGCGTTCCTCCTGCACGCGGAGCGCGAGGGGGAGCACCTGGTTGACGCGCTGGCCGGTCTTGGCGGAGATGAACAGCGCGGGGACGTAGTCCATGAAGTTGAGCTGCTGGCGGATTTGCTGGAGGTAGGTGTTCATGGTGTAGGTGTCTTTGGGGATTGCGTCCCATTTGTTGATGATCAGCACCGCGCTCTTCCAGGCCTGCAGGATGAATCCGGCGATGTGGGTGTCCTGCGCGGTGATGCCGGTGGTGGCGTCTACGACCAGCAGCACCACGTCGGCGCGCTGGATGGCGCGGTGGGCGCGCAGCACGCTGTATTTTTCCACGCCGGGCGTGATTTTACCACGGCGGCGGATTCCGGCGGTGTCGATCAGGGTGACGGGCAGGCCCTGGAATTCGATGCGGGTGTCCACCGCGTCGCGGGTGGTGCCCGGAATGGGGCTGACGATGGCGCGTTCTTCGCCCACCAGGCGGTTGAGCAGGGTGGATTTGCCCGCATTGGGTTTGCCGACGATGGCGATTTTGACGGAGTCGTCTTCCTCGGTTTCTTCGGGGCGCACGTCGAAGGCTGCGATCAGCGCGTCGAGCATGTCGCCGGTGCCGGTGCCGTGTTTGGCGGAAACCGGGTAGGGTTGGCCCATGCCCAGTTCGTAGAACGGGTAGGCGTCCGCGGCGCGTGTCAGGCTGTCGCATTTGTTGACTACCAGGATGACGGGGGGATGGAGGTGGCCGTTCCGCTCTTGCTGGTAGCGGCGCAGGATTTGGGCGACTTCGTGGTCTGCCGGGGTGGGGCCGCTTTCCACGTCCACCAGGAAGAGGATGGCGTCGGCTTCCTGGATGGCGATCTCGGCCTGGGCGCGAATTTGTGCGATGAAATCGGCGGAGCCGACCGAAAGGGGCTGGCGGCCTTCGCCTTTGTGGACTTCGGTGGGGTCGATGCCGCCGGTGTCCACCACGTCGAAGACCACGCCGGCCCACTCGGCTTCGGCCACCAGGCGGTCGCGGGTGGTGCCGGGGATGCTGTCTTCTACGGCCAGGCGTTGGCCGACCAGGCGGTTGAAGAGGGTGCTTTTGCCGACGTTGGGGCGGCCTACGAGGGCGACGAGGGGTTTCATGGGCGTTCGAGTTTGGGGTTTGGTGGGTAATTGGGTAATTGGGTAATTGCATCCTGAGCGGAGGGCGGCGCAGCCGCTCGAAGTCGAAGGATGGGGGTTGGGGATAGGGATAGGGATAGGGATAGGGATAGGGATAGGGATTGGGATTGGAGATAGGGATTGGGTATTACATCCTGAGCGGAGGGCGGCGCAGCCGCTCGAAGTCGAAGGATGGGGGTTGGGGATAGGGATAGGGATAGGGATTGGGATTGGAGATAGGGATTGGGTATTACATCCTGAGCGGAGGGCGGCGCAGCCGCTCGAAGTCGAAGGATGGGGGTTGGGGATAGGGATAGGGATAGGGATTGGGATAGGGATAGGGGATTGCGTCCTGAGCGGAGGGGGGCGAATGTGTCTAGGGGGTTGGGGTTGGAGAGGGCGTGGGGAAAGGCGTGAGGGTGGGAGTTGCCAGCGGGTTCGTTGTAGGAGTGGGGGTAGGGGTCGGCGGGAGGGTGATGGTGACTTCGATGGTGCCGGGCAGGACGGAGTCGGCGCGCAGTTCGGGTGGCAGGATTTCCACCAACGGTTCGAGGGTATACAGTCCGGGTTCCAGGCCGGTCAGGTCGATGACCACGCGCACATCTCCCGGCTGGAGGCTTTCGAGCACGGATAGCGGCCCCGAGATGATCACGTCCACGGTGGCGGGTGCGATGGCGGCTTCCAGGCCCTGCGCCAGCCCGATAGCTTCCACTTCCACCGCAATCGTCTGGCTGGATTCGATGGCCGCGATGCCCACCTGCACGAGCACGGTTTGCTCGCCGGCGATAGAGACGCCCTCCGGCAAGATCAGGAAAACCCGGCGTTCGATGTCATCGGTCGCGCCGGTCAGGTCAACCGGGGTGGTCTCCAGGAAACCGGGCATCTCGCGCACCAGTTCGGGGTCGGAGGAGAAGACGGTGACGACCTGAGGGGAGGAGCTGATATTGGTCAGGCGGTAGCCTTCGGCGGGCTGCCCAATAGTGACTACCTTGACGGTCACGTCGCGGTAGGTGCTGGGCCGCTCGATGACCTGCCGTACCGTGACCTGGGCTGGTTCGACGGTCAGCCCAACGACCGGGTTGCCGTCCTGGTCCACCAATTGGATAGAACGGGTCTGGATGACATCCGCATCGGCATCGGTGATGTCCAGCGAGACCACGGCTTCGACGACTTGATCGACCAGCGATTTCCGCCCGGAGATCGTCACCCGGCTGGGGGAGACGTTTTCATCGCCCGTGCTGATGATCAAAAATCCGGGCGTGTACCCCGGGGCGGGAGTGCCCTTGATGATCGGTCTCAAAGGGAGCACACGCGTATCGAATGACTCCAACTGAACGTTGATCACTTCAGGGGAGACATCCAGTAAGCGAACCGGGCGGTATCGCTCGGAAATCAAGACGTTCACCGGAACAGTGTGCTCCCCCTCTTCCAAAGTGGAAAGGTCGATAGAGGCCAACACCGCGCCGGGGTCGGAACTCATCCGAGCACAAATGGACTGTGGGGCGCGCAATGTCACCCGGATGTTTTCGGGTATGTCGCCAAAGAGCAACAGGTTGGTGTCCTGGCCGATCACGTCCAGGGGAATCTGGCTGGGAGAGGCACACGCCACGTTCGGGTCGGCGTTCAAGACGGCGGAGACCCAAACCATCAGGGCCAGGGCAAACGAGAGCAAAAACGCGCCCAAATTCCTGCCCAACCAGCGCAAAGCAGACCAGATCATGGGCGATCTCGACGCTCCAGCAGGCGGGAAAAGAAATCTTCGATGCCGCGCCGGGGTTTATGCGGGCGATAGACCGCTTTGAGTACGTTTTCCAGGCGGGCAGCGTCCAGACGGCGGATGATGCGCCCCCCCGAGGCTACCGAGATGGCGCCCGTTTCTTCCGAGACCACCACCGCGATGGCGTCCGTCACCTCAGAGATGCCAATCGCGGCGCGGTGCCGCAGGCCGAGTTGCCGGTCTTGAGACTGCAACTGAATGTCGCCCGAGGCCAGCGGCATGACACACGCCGCCGCCACGATCCGGTCTCCTGAAATGATCACCGCGCCGTCGTGAAGCGGGGTGCTGGGATAGAAGATTTGCAGCAATAATTTCTCGCTCACTTCGGCATCCAGTTGAATGCCTGTTTCGATGTATTCTTGCAGGCCATCCAGGCGTTGCAAAACGATCAGGGCGCCGTGCCGCCGGGCGGAAAGCTTGGTGGCCGCGCTGACCACGATCTGGATGACGCTTTGAACGCCGGTAGAGGTTGCTCCAGCGGGGAAAATGGCGCTGGCACGGCCCAGGCGTTCCAGCGCCCGCCGAATTTCCGGCGCGAAGATGACCGGAATGGCCAACACCAGAGCCGGAAGCGTGGTGCGCACCAGCCAGGAAAAAGCGGGCAACACCTCGAAACTGGTCAGGAACCCCAACAGCACGAGCAACAGCAACACGCCGCGTAGCAACGTCACCGCCTGGGTGTCTCTCAAGAGCAGCAAGATGCCAAAAAACACCAGAGTGACGAGCAAGATGTCTACCAGGCTCAACCAGTCCAGACGCTCTAAGACGAAACCCAAATTATCAATTAAATCAGACACAGTTCAGCGTCTCCAAGATTCCCCCCAGTGTCCGGCAGAGTGGGCAAGGTAGACAGGATAGGCAGATAGACACCTGATACCCCGCACGCTGCACAACACTTAGATAGGCCGCAAAACACGGTCTATGCGCAGTTGTTTGAAGAGCATGACCGTTCCTGTAACATCCGATTCACGAGCGGCTTCCTGCCATGCGCGCACATCCAGCCCTTCGATGGTGCGCTGTTCATATCCCAATTGCCTCCAGATTTGCTCTCGTTGGGCCATATCGGGCGGAAGGAAGAGCAAAGAAGCCTCGCTTTGAAGCTCGCGGGAGGCCTTTTCGACCGCCTGTATCAAATCCGGCGCGGCCTCTGCCAGGTTCAGCTGCGGATCGAGATAAAAATCCGTAATGCGAGTAACCAGGTTTTCCACCTGCCATCCGGCCAATCCGACCAGCTCTTCTCCGTTCAACAGGAGCATAAAAGCTTTTTCGCCAAAGGCTTCCATGATGTCTTCTCTGGTAAATGTTGGTTGGTTTTTGTGCAGGCGGGTTAAAAATTGTGCAATTTTATCTGCCTCTCGCGGGCCGGCCTTACGAACGGTGAACTTCCCGGCTTCTGTTTTGACGGTTTTTCGGGGCGCGGTTTGCTCAACCGTGAGTTTTTTCCAGGCGTCCAAAACTTGCCGCCAGGTCGATTCAAACGAACCGTTGTTGTTGATAACAATGTCCGCTGCCGCAACTTTTTCTTGTTGTGGAGGCTGTGCTCTCATACGCGCTTGGGCTTCCGCTTCCGAAAATCCACGCTTTTTCATCAGGCGGGCTAACTGGTTACTGGGAGAAGCGTCGACAACCCAAATGCTGTCACACAGTTTACCCAGCTTTCCCTCCAGCAATTTGATCGCCTCGATTACGATCACCTTCTGCGAAGAACGGCGGATCAAAATATCCATCGCCTGCCTGACAAGAGGATGGAGAATGGATTCAAGCTGCCGCATTGCGTCTGGGTCTGCAAAGGCGATGCGGCCCAAACGCTTGCGGTCGATCTGCCCGTCTGGAGCGAGCACCCATTTGCCAAAGTGGTCAACGATGGGCTTGTACCCCGG